>JAZQPN010000430.1:0-23165 GCA_045628585.1 Bacteroidales bacterium
GCTCAGAAAGTCGATTTTCAGGATTTTTTCGTCAACTGAAAAATCAGTTTCCAACGCTTTTTCGCGTTGTGAAATGCCTGCATTGAGCACAAAAATATCGATTTTCAGGCCTAGGTTGTTAACGAAATCATAAAGCCGGTCAATGGAAGCGTAATCATCTAATTGTGTTTCCGTTGCGTAGGCTTTTACTCCGAATTTTTCGCAAGTAGCTTTGGTCCGGTTAAGTTCTTCAATTCCTAAACCAGTGAGAATCAGATTGCAACCTTCTTGAGCCAAATGTGTGGCAATGGATTGGCCGATGCCAGTTCCGCCGCCAGTAACAAGAGCCGTTTTTCCTTTTAGTTTTATCATGTCACAAAGATAGGACTTCTTTCTTAAACCAAGCGGCTCTTTCGCAACTTTCTCCTGTGTTGAGCAGCACGCAATCGCCGTTGTGTATCTTGCTTTCTTCTAGTGCTTTATAAAATCCGGCGTAGCAGACCATGGATGCCGGACCTAACAGAACGCCTTTTTCCTGCAACATTTTTTTGCCGAAATCAGGTAAAACCGCTTCCTTGACGCGAAGGAAATCTCCGCCACTTTTTTTGACAAGAGGAGCAACTAAAGGATAATTTCCCGGATTGGCTGCCGTCAGGATGCTGATTTGTGTTTTCACGTTCTTTTTCGCTTCGTACTGATGCTCCCAATCTTGTGGGAAGCAGTTGGCTTTTGCCTTTTCCCAAGCCGTGACCATTGGATCACATTCGTCTTGCTGAACCAGCAACATTCTTGGCAGTTTCAAGTCGGTGCGTCCGGCTTTTTGCAAATCGTTGAAGCCTTTTTCAAATGCTAATGGACTTGTTCCGCCGGCAACTGCCTGCATATAAACGGTTGGCATTTTGCCTAATTGCCGCAGACATTCAAAAACCATGGTTCTTTTCGACTCAATGCGTAATGGGTCGGTGTTGCCGCCACTGATTAAAACCTTCCCGTTTTTATGAAAATCAGCGGCTTCTGCTTTCGCATCACCATAACCGCCTTTTGAAATGACAATGTTCTGTCCTGCGTTTTGGATTGATTTTATCGAGCCTTCGTCAATGAAAGAAGGTGCAAATTCGGTGAATTTGATGCCAGCTTTGGCCAAATAGGTCGCAAAGGCAACACCCGCATTCCCAGTCGAGGCGAGGCAATAATCCTTAATGCCGTTTTCCTTTAAAACGCTGGCAGCCAATGCTGCACTGATGTCCTTGAATGTGCCGGAACCGCCGTTCAGGTCGTTTCGGTAAACATAAACTTCGCAATCAATGCCATGCTGTTTTGCCGCTTTTTCCAGGTTCTCCCAGCGTTCCATTGGAATGAGACCTTCACCGCAAGTGACGATGTTTTCCTTGCTTTTCAATGGTAGGAATTCAAAATAGAGGTTTTGAAAGTCTTTTTTGTTTTTTGGAAGTCTTTCAAAATCAGGAATTGTGTTTTCCTGATATTCAACTTCTGCGTAGGTAGACCCGCATTCGCATTTTTGGTCTTGCTCAAACCAGGTCTTAAAGTCACCAATGACTTTACCGCATTTTTTACATATAATTTGATATTTCATTTTGTATTAGCCTTTTTTGTCAATCCATTTCCATAATCTGAACATAAGCCACCCCCAAACTAAAAAAAGTACAATATGTATCCAGCGAGGTATGGCTGTTTGGTAAACGCTTCCGTTGTCGATTTTTTCGTAGTCAGGAATGTCGGCATAGTAATAGGCACCGGCACCAAAGTCGAGACTGTCAACGAGGCCCAATCCGTTTGCCATTATATAGAGTGCGACTATCATGGTCGCAACGATGACCATGATAGTCGCAATTTTGAATATTTTGTGTGCTCTTGTCATTGCTTAATCAAGAACAGGTATCGGGAAGAATCTGCCAGATAATAAGAACCATACAGCAAAGAATGTCAACGCAATGTTGAATAACTGACCGACAATGTAAAGCCAAAGCACTTTGCCGCCTTGCATTTGCTTGGCGATGGCCTTGAAATTGGTGTCAAGTCCGATGCTTGTGAAGGCGAGGACGAATGCCCAGTTCTTGAATTGGTCAAGTACTTTGTTGATGGCGCCAACATTTTCGGCTCCAAAAGCGGGCTGAATGATGAATGAAGCAATCAGAGATGCGGCGAAGAAGCCGAGTATGAATTTCGGGAATCTAAGCCAAATCTCGCTTGCGCCTACTTTTTCGGTGCCTTCTTTGTCAACTTTAGTTGCAAAGAAAATGGCAACGAAGAACGCAATGAATCCAATCAGAATGTTTTGGATGGATTTCACCAGAACGGCAGCTTTTTGTGCTTCTTCGCCAAGTGCAGTACCAGCAACAACAACTGCTCCTGTGCTGTCGACGGTGCCACCGATGAGTGAACCGCCCATGATTTGGCTCATGCCTGTCCATTTGATAATCATTGGTTCAAAGACCATCATCAGAATGGTGAAGATGATGGAAACGGAAATGGCTGCCGAAAGGTCTTCTTTCTTGGCTTTGGCGGCTGCGCCTGTTGCGATTGCGGCACTCGTTCCGCAAACGCTGGTCGCTGCTGCAACGGTGATTACCAATGGTTTGTTGTCGATTTTAAAGACTTTCGTTCCAAGCCACCACATGAAGATGATGACGATTGGAGTGACAATCCATGCGATGCCGAGACCGTAAAGGCCGAATTTTGCAATGTTGGAGAAAAGGACCGAAAAACCCATGATGACCAACCCCGTCTTGATGTAAAATTCAGTCTTTACAGCAGGTTTCAGCCATTCTGGCGTGCCTATTGTATTGGAAATGATGAGACCGATAAGTAACGCCCAGAAAGCCCATTCCAAATAACGGTTCAGTGTAAACTCTGCGCTTATCCAGCGTACAATGATTGAGATAATGAACAAACCGATGAATGCAGGAATGTATTCTTTCACGCTTTGTCCCATCAGTTTTACGCCGAGTGTGAACAAAATGCCTAAGACTAAGAAGGTGCGTAGCAGCTTGCCCCAGAATGCACCGTTGAGTTGTGCTCCCATTGATTCAGCGAATGTGCCTCCGTCTTCCCAAGTGTACCAGGTGCTGAATTTCGCAGCTGAAAAGTCGAACCATCCGGTAAGGACGGCAACGCATGCTAAAGCGATTACGATGAAACCCAACCAGCAGGCTAACCAGTCTTCTTTTTTATAGAGTTCCGACCAATTTGTGTTTTTTCCCATGATTTTAAGATTTAGAATTTGTAGGAAAGAATGGCGGCAAAACGGTGAGAATTGTCGCTGATTTTATGCTGAATGTATGAATAGTCAAGTTTGAAATTGACATTTTTCCAAGGCCAATAATTGATGCCGGCAGTATAATAAGTGGCGTCGTCGCCCGAATTGACATCCTTGATGAATTTTTCGTAACGGAGGACTGGCATGAGTTTTTGCGGATGCGTTTCGCTGCCGAAATGGAACCAGTAACCTGCAACTGCATAGTAGCCATTGCTATTGAAAAGATTCTCTGAATAAATCGGTTCTAATTCATTTTCGGGCAAAACGGCTTTTCCTGTTTCTCCGTTGACGTATTCGCTGCGTACTAAAAGATTGTTGTCGTCGTATTGCACGCCAAAACTGTAGCGGTTGCGGGTGAGGTCAATGTTGTTGAGATATTTGCCGTAATAGTAGGATCCCGTAAGCGTCATGCCTTTAATCCAAGGGTGAATCTCCAGACGTCCGACAATGTCTTTGCGATTGTTGTTGTCGACGACGTTGATGCCGTTACCATTGAAAACGCCAAGGCTGTAGTCAATCATTGAGAAATCTTTGCCGTCGAGTTTGAAAAGGCTGCCGCTTACCATTACACCGATGTCACGACCTTGCTTGCCCACGCCGCTAACATCGTCGTAGCCACTGAGGGCTTTCACTGTTTCGCCATAATCGAAGATTTCCAGATTGAGCGGGTTGATTGGGCTTTCCAAAGTGAATGGTAGCTTGAATTGACCGACCTGAACGGCAAATTCAGGGCAAGCCTTAATCTTGATGTAAGCATCGACGAGGATAGGGGAACAAACCCAGTCGCCCTGAATCTTGTAGGAAACGTGTTTACTCAGTTTGCCATCGACTGACATACGTACGCGACGCATTCTCAGCGTGTTGCTTTCAACATTGAAATCCTTGTCGGCATTCAATTGATAAAGACCCTGAACAAAACCTGAGATTTTAGGTGTTCTGTCAACTTGTTTTTCTTGTTCTTGTGCGTTGATACACAAAGGAATTGCTAAAAGCAATGTTCCAATCATCATGCGAAATTTGTTTGTCATATTTCCGATTTTTTTATATTTGTTCTCGATTTTCGCTGCAAAAGTAGTAAAATAATTGATAGTACAATAATATAATGTAAATATATTTACTAAAAAAGTAAAATTGTTAAGCAGTAGAAATCAATTATTTATATATAATAATGTGTAACAAATTATTTGAGTAAATGTTTTTATAATAAATATATTTACTATTTTTGCCGCATGAAAACGGCATTGGCCGCTCATTGATCCTGTCGAAATGGCGGATTGGAAAAGAGGAAACATGCAAATTCCGTTTCGACAAGCTCAACGGGCTAGGCGACAACAATTCAACGAATAAACAAATAACAACTAAACAACAAAAATATGGACATATTTGAAAGAATATCAAAGGATTCCGGAGGACCGATAGGACAATATCGCGAACGTGCCGACGGCTATTTCGCATTTCCTCGTCTGGAAGGCGAACTCGGTCCACGAATGATTTTCAATGGCAAGGAAGTGCTTTGCTGGAGCTTGAACAATTATCTCGGTTTGGCCAATCATCCTGAAATCCGTAAGGTTGATGCCGAAGGCGCAGCCAAGTTCGGCATGGCTGCCCCGATGGGTGCCCGCATGATGACGGGACACACCCGTATGCACGAGCATTTTGAGAAGGAATTAGCAGATTTTGAGAAAAAGGAAGCCGCTTATCTTTTCAATTTCGGTTATCAAGGCATTTTCTCAACGATTGATTCTTTGCTGACGCGCCACGATGTGCTGATCTTTGATGCTGAAATCCATGCTTGTCTGCAAGATGGAAAGCGTCTGCATATTGGTAAGTCGTTCTCTTTCAGGCATAACGATATGGCCAGCCTTGAGCAGAAACTGAAAGTGGCTACCGAAGTGGTGAAAGAAACGGGTGGCGGCATTCTGGTCATTACCGAAGGCGTTTATGGCATGACTGGTGCTTTGGGCAATTTGGCTGGCATTGCGGCCTTGAAGAAAAAATATCAGTTCAGGATTCTCATTGATGATGCACATGGCTTTGGCGTGATGGGCCCGAATGGTCGTGGCACATCGGAGCATTTTGGCGTGATGGACGACATCGATTTGTATATTGGTGCCTACGCAAAAGCAATGGCTACGATTGGCGGTTTTGTCGCTGGACCGAAATATATCATTGATTATCTGCGCTATAACATGCGCTCGCAAATGTATGCCAAGTCTCTGCCGTTGCCGATTGTTTACGGATGCGAAAAGCGTTTGGAGATTATCCGTGGTGCTGAAGGTGACCAACTTCGTGCGCAATTGTGGAAGGTAACGCGCGCATTGCAAAAAGGTTTCCGAGATTTGGGATTCGATATTGGTCCTGCCGAGGCTTGCGTGACACCGGTTCATGTGCAAGGTGATGTGGCTCAGGCAACCAACATAGCCATGGATTTGCGCGAAAACTACAGGATTTTCTGCTCTGTGGTGATGTATCCTGTCATTCCGAAGGGCATGATCATTTTCCGCATCATTCCGACAGCGGCGCATAGCATGGAGGATGTGGAATACACTTTGAAGGCTTTTGCCGAGGTGAAGGAAAAACTCGCCAAAGGCTATTACGATTCGGATGAAGTGCCAAATATGGCAATCCTATAAATTGATTTTCAATCGATTTGTAAGTTCGGGAGGTTTTGCTATCAGAGCCTCCCGAATTTTTTATTGTCGAATTAGAGGCCATAGTGGAAAAAATCCGTATAATTGCACTTTCAACAATCAGTGATAATCATAAATATAGGATAATATGATGCTCGTGAAACAGGCAGCCGTGTATGTCAACATTCTGAACTGCAGGCTGAAAAAGCACCTTGGCGAGGTGTTTAAGAAAAACGGAATCAACCTGACCGCCGAACAGTTTCTTGTGATGGATACGCTTTGGAACGAAGGCGCCTTGACGCAACAAAACATTGCCTACATTATTCAGAAAGATAAGAATTCAGTAACGCAATTTATTGATAATCTGGAGAAAAAGGGGCTCGTTGTCCGCTCTGTCGACAAGGGCGACCGCCGCGTGAACAATATCGTTGTGACGGAAACGGGTTTGGCTATGCGCGACAAGACAAAGGAAGTTGCCATTAACGCGATGAACGACATCCTTTCGGGGGTGTCAGAGGCTGATTTGAACACTTTTGTCAGTGTTTTGCAGAAAGCATGTGCCAATGTCCGTGAATTTGGAAAAGATGATGCGAGAGAGGTTTGAGCCGTTTTGCCATCTGTTTTCTCCGATTGGCATAAAAATTGCTGAATTTTTGTGAGGCATTGCTCTTTTTTATCTATTTTTACCGCTCATAATTAGTTAAGACAATGAAATATTTGAAGTTTTTTCTCATGGCAATATTGCCTTTTTTCGCCTTAACAGCATGTAACAAAGGTGAAGGCGAGGGTGGAACTGGAACCGTTCAAGGTTATGTGAAATTGGTCCAGCATCCTGATGACGATTTGGAATTGAACACTGATACGATATCCGCAGCCAAAACGGATGTGTTCATCGTTTATGGCGATGATTCTTTCTATGGCGATGACGTTGAAACTGGTCCCGATGGAATGTATCGCTTTGAATATCTGCGTCCAGGAAACTACACCTTGTTTGCGTATTCCACATTGCCAACGGGTGAAAAAGTGCCGGTCAGGCAGAATGTAAATGTGCAGAATGGAACGGTTGCTGATGTTCCGACGATTTACATTCACGATGGCAAGGCTTACGGAACATCCATTGTGAAAGGCCAAGTTTATGCAACTTATTATCATAATGGCAGTTACCGTGGCGAAGGTTGGGCTTGCGATCATCGTGTCTATATTCGCAAAGTAGGCGAAAACATGGCGCTTGATGATACGCGTGTCGGTCCTGATGGCTATTTCTATTTTCAGAAATTGCAGCCTGGCGAATACGAAGTCTATACCGCTACGGAGGATTTTATGGAAGTTCCTGGGTTCGTTTTTCAGACTGTCAAAGTTGAAGATGCAGGCGCAGTTTATGAATTGGAACAACAATTTGATATTATTTTAAATGTCTAATCAAAAGAATATGAAAAGGTTACTAGCAGTCGCATTTTTCCTGTTTACGAGTGTGATGATGTTTGCCCAGACGGTTTCTGAAGGCACTGTCGTCAAACGTGAACGCCGTAAGAGCGTTACCGTCAAGGAATGGAATACGCCCGTCGGTAGCAAGCAGGCTTTTTTGGATCATGTTACAACGTATGATGAGCTGGGACGCAAAATCGAGGAAATCGAATATGCCAGTTATGGCCAGAAAATGCGTGTGGTGAGCGAATACCCTGAAGGCAGCGGAATTGATGCGAAGGTGTCGCGTGAAATCGAATATAACGACCGCAATAAAGTTGTAAGAATCAGAAAGTTCGAGTATTATGAAGACGGCTCGAAAAAGCGCCAGTTGAATTATTATCCGAACGGAAAACTGGAATCGGTGAAGACTTTTGAATTCATTTTCAAGGACTAAGTGAAGGAAATCATTGACATAGTGAAGTCCATGCGGCCTATCTCGTTGGACGACATGAAAGGTGTCCAGTTGATGAACCGTGTCGATACGAAATATGTGATTACTGAAACGCAGCTGTTCTTGATTTTGCAAAACATTTGCGGAAACTATTATGCGCAGGAAATCTCTGGAAATCGCTTTGCGCCTTATAAGACAGTGTATTACGATACACCCGACCTGACAATGTATATCATTCATCACAACCGGCATTTGGTGCGCGACAAGGTTCGCGTGCGTACTTATCTTGATTCGGATCTGAGTTTTTGCGAAGTGAAACACAAAAACAATAAGGGCCGCACAAGCAAGAAACGCATTCAGGTCGAGCCGATGGAAAATATCATCGAAAATGCTGAAGCCGCTGATTTCCTGGCCGAAAAGCAGCCTTACGAAGTTGGTACTTTAAGTCCCAAACTGGTGACGATTTTCGATAGGATTACTTTGGTGAATTATGGCAAAACCGAAAGGCTGACCATAGATTGTAACTTGAATTTCAATAATTTAACAAATGGCGCGACGGCTTCAATGAGTCCTTTGGCAGTGATGGAACTGAAACAGGATGGCCGTGCCTATTCCTTGCTGAAAGACGTGCTTTTCGATTTGCGGATTAAGCCGTTCAAAATCAGTAAATACTGCATTGGAACATGCATGACGCGCCCTGATGTGAAACAGAACCGCTTTAAGAAAAAACTGCGCCAGATTGAGAAAATGAAGATGTGTGAAAGGTAATAGTTTGAAATCATGTTCGGAAAAACAATTAAACAATAAACAAAATTAGATATGTTACTCTTACAAGCCATGATGCAGGATTTTGATCCTGAAATTGCTCGCGAATTTGGCGGTGGCGTGGCGGCTGCCGATTTCCTCGGCGTTCCGATTTTCGATGCCATGAGTTTTTGGACGACCATAGTCCGATTTGCCTTTAACTTGTTGATTTGCTGGATTATCATCCATTTTTTCTATCATAAGAAAGCCAATCGAAAGGATTATTATTTCACGTTTATGATGTTCTCAGTGGTAATTTTCTTGCTGATTTCCTTGATGGAAAACATGAAGATGAACATCGCTTTTGCCTTGGGCCTGTTTGCCATTTTCGGCATGATTCGTTATAGGACGGAGACGATTAAAATCCGCGAAATGACGTATCTTTTTGTCGTCATGGGATTGTCAATTATCAATGGTCAGGCCTTGACTGCAAGTTATGTTGAATTGCTGGTTGTCAACGTCTTGGTCGTTTTGACTATCTGGATTCTTGACGGCACGAATTTGCTTTCACATACGGCAACAAAGATTATCCTTTACGATAAGATTGAAAACACAAAACAAGGTCGTGAAGAAGAACTCAAGGCCGATTTGATTGAGCGCACCGGATTGGATATCAGCAGGGTAGAGGTCGGCCATATCGATTACTTGCGTGATGTTGCGTTTGTGAAAGTGTATTATCGTCCCGAAGATGGCGAAATCAATACGATTGACACCGTGACGAAATTGAAAGAATTTAATGATTGATTTGCAGGAACTCATCACGTGCGTCTTTATATGATTTATAAGATGAAAAGATTTTTGTTCACGGCCGCATTGGTGATGTTTTCGCTTTGGACTTCTGCTCAAAGCGAGCGCAGTAAAGATATTGGTGCCATAGCATCGGCGGAAGTTTCTGTCGGTGTGTCACGAAATGTTGGCCTTTCGTTAGAAGAGGAGTTTCGCTTCCAGAACAATTGTACGCAATTCGACCGTTGGCTTAATTCCTTTGGAGTCGATTACATATTCCTTCGCGGCAGGATGAAACTTGGCATCACGGGCGATTATATCCGGCGTTTCAACGATGACAGGTATTATGAAAACCGTTGCCGAGCTGGCTTGCAACTCACTTATTCGGAAACATATCGCCGCTTTAAGTTTTCTTTCCGTACGAAACTGCTCTCCACCTTCCGTGATGAATCGACGGGCGATTACCGCGTGAATCCGAAAATGTATTGGCGCAACCGCCTCCAAGTGACCTATCAGATGCCGAACAGCCGTTTCAAATATTCGATATCGTCTGAATTGCATTGGCTTGTCAACGACCCCAAAAATAATGTAGTTGACAATTTACGGACGGTTGCTGCAGTCGATTATCGTCTCACACGGTCTCAATTCCTTGCTGCATTTATCCGCATGGACAATGATTTGCAGGTGAAAGAGCCTGTCGACAGGTTCTATTTTGGCCTGACTTACAAACTGAAATACTGATTTTTCGTTTTCCGCGGAAAAAATCTCCTTTCTTCTTGCGCAATTCGATTTTTATGAAGAACTTTGCCCTTCATTAAATTGCAATTTATGGGAACATTTAGAAAAGGAGAAAAAATTGGCAGATATGTCGTCAATTCTTTCATAAAAAAAGGTGCTGTCGCAGAATCGTACACCGTTTACGGAACCGACGACATGATGTATTTCCTCAAGATTTATGACCTTGCCTTGATACCTAAGGCACAGTTTTTTGAGGGTAAGGAAATCTATGAAATCGTTCTGTGTCAGGAAATTGACAACGACAATATCATCAAGTTTGTCGATAAGGGCGAAGTCAAAAAAGGCAACAAGACTTTCCGTTATTTAGTGACATATTTCTATCGCGGCGAGTTGGTTAGCGATTCGATAAAACGCGATGGCGTTCTTGACTCGCAGGATGCTGCGCAAATCACTTTGTGTGTGCTGAACGGATTGGCGTATCTGCATTCCAATGCACTGATTCATAATGATATAAATCCAACCAACATTATGCTTCAGGAAATGGAGGATGGCATGCTGCTCCCGACCATAATTGATTTGGGACACATTTCATATATGGTCATGGGACGTCCGACGTTCAAGGTCGACGATTTGCAGCCGTTCTTCCGCGCTCCAGAAACTTTCAAAGGAATTTACACGCCGAAAACAGATATTTTCTCAGTCGGGGCGCTTCTGTATTATATGCTTTTTGCAAAAGCACCTTGGGAAATCGATTTGTCTGATTGTCACGAAGATAAAGGCTTAATCAAGGATGCCGTGAAAGAAGCCCGCAAGCAGGATCTGATTCTTGAAACGGAAGAAGTCAAGCTGCCTGATTTCATGAAGGCGATTCTACAGAAGGCATTGGCAAAGAAACCTGACGACCGTTTTGATTCGGCTTTGGATTTTACCAAGGCTTTGGCTGAGCAGATTATGCCGGAATTGGCTCAGGAAATTGAACAGGCGGAGATCGCCGCATCACCGCAGCAGGAATTGCAGCAAGTGCCTCAGGTTGAAATCACTTTCAGGAAAGGTTCTGGCAATGGCTTTGAGAATGTTACGGGTCGTGGCGAACTGAAGGAACAGTTGCGAAAGGAAGTTCTTTTTGCCTTGCAGAATCCCGAAAAGGCGCAGAAATACCAGTTGCCAGCCATCAACGGCATTTTGCTTTATGGTCCTCCCGGATGTGGCAAAAGCCTTGTGCTCGAGAGCTTTGCCGAAGAATTGGGCTTCAACTATTCCATGATTAAGGCCTCGGATTTTGGCAATATTTATCAGCCGGGCGTTTTAGAGAATTTGCAGCGCGTGTTTGATGCGGCAAGCATTAAGGCTCCGTTTGCCATTTGCATTGATGAAATCGAATTTTTGGCTCCTGGCCGCGGTGAGGAAGAGGCCGGCATTACGCCTCAGGTGGCTGCACTTTTTGGCTTGATGAACGAATGTGCCTCGAAAGGTATTTTGGTAGCAGCAACCACAAATCGTCCTGATTTGGTGGAACCAGCCATCATGCGTGTGGGCTGCCTCGATAGGGTATTTTTTGTGCCTCAGCCTGATTTTGAAGCGCGTAAGGATATGTTTAAGAGCCATTTGAAAGGCCGTCCATGCGAAGAATTGGATTTTGACGAATTGGCAAAACTGTCGAATGATTTCAACGCCGGCGACATCACCGAAACGGTGAATGAGGCTGCAATGACTGCGGCTTACATGGATGTGCTGATTTCCCAGAAAATTCTCGTTGATGTGCTGCGCTTCAAGAATCCGACCTATTCGACTAATACGAAAATCGGCTTTAACAAGTAATGTAGAATGACTGCTAAAGAATTGGTTTTCAATTATCTGAAAGGTATTAGAATTGAACCAACCGAGAATGAGTTTGGCCTCAATTTCAGCTATAAAGGTTGGAATTTTTTGCTTTGGAACGACAAGCAGGATCCGCTTTTTTTCCGTCTCACTTTGCCAGGTGTTTTCGATGTCACCGACGAGAATTTTGCCGAGGCAATCATGGCGGCCAACAACATCAACTGGAAATATAAGGTGGTGAAGGCTGTGGTTTATGATTACGAAGACGAGCATGAAAGCGGTGCATCCGTGTGGATGTGCTTTGAGCAACTGCTTGATGCTACGCCGAATGTCGATGACATTGTGCCGCGTGCCATACAAAGTCTGCTGGGTGCTTGCGATGACTTTATGAAGGAAATGACTGATGAATAATAATTATCCGAATAAAATGAAACGAAACTTACTGATTCTCATTGCAATGATGATGACCACAACATCTTTTTCGCAATACAAGCCTGCTGGCGATAAAATTAAGACGGACTGGGCTTCGGAGGTGGTGCCCGAAAACGTGCTGCCTGAATATCCGCGCCCGCTGATGGTGCGACAGACATGGAAAAACCTCAACGGCTTGTGGCAATATGCCATAACGCCGAAAGGGGAGAAGACCCCAACAAGTTTTGAAGGTGACATTCTGGTGCCATTTTGCATAGAATCTTCGCTTTCGGGTGTGCAAAAGACTGTTGGCCAGGATAGTGCATTGTGGTATGAAAAGACTTTTGCCGTTCCGAATGAATGGAAAAACGACCGTGTCCTGTTGCATTTTGGCGCTGTCGACTGGATGACTGATGTGTGGGTGAATGGCGTAAAAGTCGGTTCGCACACGGGCGGTTACGCACCTTTCACTTTCGACATTACGCAGGCGTTAGCGGGGAAAAACAACAAGCTGGTTGTCCGTGTCTGGGATCCGACCGACAAGAGTTATGTCCCTCGCGGAAAGCAGGTTTCAAATCCGGAAGGCATTTTCTACACGGCTGTGACGGGCATTTGGCAAACAGTGTGGCTTGAACCGGTGCCTGATTCCTACATCAAAGCCATCAACACGATGCCTGATTTGGACAAGGCTACGGTGAAAGTCGACATCGATTTCTCGAATCCTACTGCCGACGATTTGTATTGGGTTGATGTGATTTACGAAGGTGAAAAAGTGGCCGAAGGCAAGTCAATCAATGGCCAGCCGGTTGAGGTGAATATGCCTGAAGGCTTCCTGACATGGACACCCGACCATCCTTTTCTCTATGATTTGAAAATCAAGGTTTTCCGCAAAGGAAAACAAATTGATGCGGTTGACAGTTATTTCGCCATGCGCAGTTTCGGCACGCAGCGCGATGACAATGGCATTGTGCGTCTGACCTTAAACGGCAAACCGGTTTTCCATTACGGACCGCTCGACCAAGGCTGGTGGCCTGATGGACTTTACACTGCGCCAACCGATGAGGCTTTGGCCTACGATGTGCAGAAAACCAAGGATTTTGGCTTCAACATGATTCGTAAGCACGTCAAGGTGGAGCCGGCGCGCTGGTACTATCATTGCGACCGTCTCGGCATCATTGTCTGGCAGGACATGCCAAGCGGCGACCGTGGTCCAGGCTGGAATACCAAGGAGTATTTCCAAGGCCCTGAAAGCGTGCGCTCTTTGGAGTCGGAAGAGAATTACAAAAAGGAATGGACGGAAATCATCAATGCTTTGAAATCGCAGCCTTGCATTGGCGTTTGGGTGCCGTTCAACGAGTCGTGGGGACAGTTCAAGACACCTGAAATCGTTGAAATGACCAAGAAACTCGACCCGACGCGTTTGGTGAATCCGGCTTCGGGCGGCAATTTCTATCAGTGCGGCGATATTCTTGATTTACACCATTATCCAGACCCGAAGATGGTGCTTTACGACCCGACCCGCGCCACGGTTTTGGGTGAATATGGTGGCATTGGCCGCAAGGTTGATGGCCACACTTGGGTGAAAGATCAAGGATGGGGCTATGTGGAATTCGATACCGAAGAAAAAGTCACCGATACATACGTTGAATATGCCAACATTTTGTACAAGATGATTCCGCAAGGTTTTTCGGCGGCTGTCTATACCCAGACCACTGATTGCGAAACGGAACTTAATGGCCTGATGACCTACGACCGCAAGGTGATTAAGTTGGACGAAAAACGCTTGCACGACATCAACAGCAAGATTAGCCACGCTTTGGCGGAATAATCTTTCAGAGCTGATATTGAAAAATGACCAAATGTGCCTTTTTGATGCCACATTTGGTCGTTTTTCTTTAGAATATTGACCAAATGTGATGTTTTAACCATACATTTGGTCGGTTTTCTTATTCTGAGAACAGATCTTTAATCGTGATTTCGCTGTGCAGAATCCAGGATTGCTTTCCCTTTGTAATGCCGTATGGCGTTATCATTGTGAGAACAGGCCTGTGTGTGGTTTTTGTTTCCTGTTGGAAAATTTCCATGCGTTCTTGCAACTTTTCCTTATAGGCACTTGTGATGGTGTATGGCTTTTCGGAAAACTTTATTTCGCACAAATGAATGAGCCTGTCGACTCTTGAAATGACTAAATCGATTTGTGCGCCTTTTGCCGTCATTCCGTTTTCTGTGTTTTTCGCTTTGGTTCGCCACGAAGAGGCAGATGTGGCTATGCCTGAAATGCCTAATCCCTTTTTGATTTGGTCTAGGTGTTTTAGGCAGACCAATTCGAAGGTGAAGCCTTCCCATGATTCTACGCTGTGTGTTGTGAAATTGTGCGACCAGAATGCGGTATCTTTCGTTATGTTGTTTTCTATGAATTTGAAATAGAACAGGGTGTAGAAATCGGCGATTCTGAAAATTGTGTATTTGTTTTTACATCCGAATTGTGCATATTGCAGGATGAAGTCGCAGCGTTCCAGGTTTTTCAGCACTTTGGTCAGGTTGCCGCCAGTCAGTCCGGTTGCCTTTTCCAACTCGCTACGTGTCATGCCTTCGCGTTTGGCCGATAGGGCTTTGACGGTGGCGATATACCGGTCAGCCTTGGGGAAGAGCGCGTAGTAAAGTTCATCAAATTCACCGCTCAGTTTGGCACCGTTCTCGAAAAACAAGGCATCGATGTTTTGTGGCAGGCTTAGGTTTGGTTCCAGCAGACTCAGGTAGAATGGCACACCGCCCAAAGCCATGTAGCATTGTATGGTTTCGTAATGTCCCCAGCCAAAATTCTTGCTGTCTAAGTATTGCTTACATTCGTTGAGTGTAAAAGGGGCGAGATAGATGCGCCTTGTGATGCGGTTGTGCAATCCGCCACGGTTAGCGATGATTTTGTCGGCCATCCATGATGTGGCGCTTCCGCAGGCTATGAAAACGATGTCGTCGCGCATGGAGGCCCAACTGTTCCAAAAGTATTCAAGTTCTGTGACGAAATCGCTTTGCTTGTTGTCGATCCATGGCATTTCGTCGATGAAAATCACTTTTCTTTCGGCTTCGCTCTGTTTCAGGAGTTCCTGTAAGGCTTGGAAGGCTTCGCTCCAAGAATTGAGTTCGGGGGCGGTTTCCATATTGCCGTACCGTGCTATGGCTTTGCCGAAATTCTCCAATTGCTGACGTTGCGTCATCTTGTGTGCGCCAACATAATGGAAAGTGTAATTGTCGTTGAAAAAATTACGGATGAGGAAAGTCTTTCCGATTCTTCTCCTGCCGTAAATGATGACAAATTCCGAACGGTCTGAGTTCATGCAGCGGTTCAGTTCGTCTATTTCGCGTTCCCTGCCAACAAGTTTGTCCATAGTCTTGATTTTTTCGCTGCAAAGGTAAATATTCTTTTTTGAAAACCAAGTCCAAAACAATAGAAAAATGACCAAATGTGCCTTTTTAATACCACATTTGGTCGTTTTTCTTTAGAATATTGACCAAATATGCTGTTTTAACACTGCATTTAGTCAGTTTTCTTTACTATTCATCGATGCATGTCTGGAAAATCAAATCGTTGTTTTGCCCAAACAAAAAAGGCATCCGTTTCGGATGCCTTTTCGTGTTGTTGATAATTGTTTCAATTATTTGGCTTGGCCAGTAATGGTGATCATCAGGCCGTAATTTGCTGCTTCAACAACGCAGCTGGTGATGTGCAAAAGATGTGATTCTCCTGTTCCTTGGTTGATGGTGCCAATCACAAAATCTAGATTGTCATGGCTGTCCATAACTGATATTTTGTTGAAAACGGAAATGCTTGGAATATTCTCTACCGCTGTCAGGAAAAAGTAAGCTTTTTCGTTTTCAGTAGTGATTGTAGACCAGATTTCTGGGGGAAATTCATAAAGAGAGTAACCATCCATAGGCTTGATTTGGGCGCAAATATCCTTGTAGTTAGCTGTCCATTCCAAGCCAAATTCTTCAAGACCTGTAGCGTAAGCTGCCCCCCGTCTTTCCCAAATGAAATCGGTTTCAACAAGTTGAGGATCATCAAAGTTGATGTAAAGTGTTATGGAAGCGGTAGCTCTGTAACCGTCTGCATCAGAAACGGTTGCCTTGATGACAGCTTCTCCAATGATTTCTTTGCCTATTTCAAAATAGACTGAATCAACATAAGAATAGGAATTGTCCGAGAGATTGATTTCGGCTAAAGGTTCATCATTAATCCAAAGCGTTAATGATTTGAGTTCGCTTTGGGTTTCGTTATTAGAAAACATTTTGAAGCCGAATTTGGCTGATTGTCCAAAATTAACGGTGTCGCCATCAGCCACGAAACCAAAGGCTTCAATTACACTGATGGATGGTCTTGGGTCTTCAACAACGTGAATGTTGAGCGTGATTGAAGCACTGGCTGATTCGCCGTCGACATCGGTGACGGTTGCGGAAATGATGTCTTTCACATATTCGATTTCGCTTTTTATTCCATAATCGATAGAGTCTAAATAGACGTAAACGTCGGTTGTGTTTGGGAATGTAATGTTCGTCCACTCCATTTCACCAACCTTAACAATCAGAGATTTAAGGGCTTTGTGCGTTTCAGGGCTTGAAGTCATCTTGAATCCGAATTTGACTGTGTGGTTTAAAGTGACTGTGTCTCCGTCAGCCACAAAGCCGTCGCCACCAAATACGCTGATTGATGGCCTTGTGTCTTCAACAACAGAATTGTTGAGGGTGAGGGCGGCAGTGGCAGTTTTACCGTCGACATCGGTGACGGTTGCTGAAATGACATGTTTCCCAAAGTCGATTTTTCTGCTTGTCCTGAAATTGACAGAATCTAAATAGACATATACGTCAGTGCCGTTTGGAAATACGATGTTAGCCTGCTCGGTTTCATCAACCGTAACGATTAATGACCTGAGGTCTTTGTGCGTCTCGGAGCTTGAAGCCATTCTGAAGCCGAATCTGACTGTTTGTCCCCAATTGATGGTGTCGCCATCGGCAACAAAGCTTTCTCCTTCAACAATTGAGATTGATGGTTTAGGATTCTCGACATTCTTGTCTTTCTTGCAGCTTGCGAAGAAAACCACGCTGATCAGGCAAATCAATGCCATAACTGATTTTTTCATTTTTTTGAAGTGTTATGTTTGCAATAGTATTGTTTGATTGTTCCTTCTTTTTTCTGTTCTAATTGAACAGCTGCAAAATTATAAAATTATTGGATAGACTTTTCGAAGTTGAAAAAAGCGAAGATGAAAAATCATTGCTGTTATTGCTCTCGCTTTTTAGCCAGAGCGAAAATGCTGATAAACGAAAAAAGGCACCCATACGGATGCCTTTTCTTGTTGTTGATTGATTGTATCAATTACTTGGCTTGGCCAGTAACAGTCATAGGATAACCGTAAGTGCCAAATTCACCGAATTGGATTCTGTCAATGTAAATCAGATGGCTGTTGCCGTCAGCGGTAAGGGTGAGGATGACGTCTCCAACAGGACCACTGCCGTTTGTTGAAATTCCAGTGTATTCGGTTGCAGCGTATTGTGGGTTTTCTAAAGCTTCAAGGATGAAAGCTGCCTTTTCGTTCTGTGTGTTGACAGCATCCCATTGTTCTTTGGTGAAACCAGTGAAGAGAGTTGTGCCTTCGGTTGGGAGAATGATAGCGTTTCTGTTTCTGTCCCAGTAAAGGCCAAATTCTTCAAGACCGTGTTGTTCGTGGTTGCCCCATCTGAACCATTCAAAATCACTGGCTTCAATTGGAGTGTCGAAGGTGACGCTTGTGATGGTCATTCTGCATTCGTTGGTCATGTCTTTGTCGTTGTAAACAGTAGCGACGAATGTGTAAACGCCTTCTGGCAAGGCAATCTGTGCATCAAAGTTGAATTGAGTCTGGTTGTCGATTACAATCGTCGTGTCCACTGCTTTTGCATCTTCACCGGTGAAGACCTGAAGGGTGCACTTGGTCAGTGGTTCCAGAGTGGTTTCGTTTGATTTGGCCTGAATGCCAAACATGAAAGGTTCTAATGCTTCAACAGTTGCGTCAGATGAAATGTAATTTTCGCCTGAGGTGAAGTTGATGGATGGAATGCCAGCTTCTTTTTGGCAGCTTGCAAAGAAAGCAACGCTGACGAGGCAAACGAGTGCCAATGCTAATTTCTTCATTTTTTTGAAATTTTTAAGTTAATAATTTGGTTGTTTAAATGTGTTTGTTTGATGTTCTCTTTTGTTACGTTCTGTCAGAACAGCGGCAAAAGTAGCAAATAATTTGCCAAACTTTCAAAAAGTTCGGAAAAATTGCGAAAAAAAAGAAAAAAGCCTGTTTTTCGACAGGCTCTTTCACTTTTAATGCAACTAAATACAATTAATTAGTCTTCTACGATTGCTTCGTTAGGGCAAACGCCGGCGCAAGTGCCGCAACCAACGCATGAATCAGCGTCAATTACATAGATGTCGCCTTCTGAAATAGCGCCTACTGGGCATTCGTCAATGCATGTGCCGCAAGCTACGCAGCTGTCTGTGATTTTATAAGCCATAGTTTTAATGTTTTGAAATTAGTTTATCTTTTAATTTTAGTGCCGCAAAAATAGCACTATTGTTTCATATTTGTTTCCAAATCCTTTAATTTATATCGAGTCTAAATAAGTTTTTCAGTTCTTAGTTTCACATTTCGTAGTCTTTCTTGTTGCAAGCATAAATAGTGCCAAAATTTTCGAAAAATAAAAAGCAAAAAACATTTCATTTGCACTATATAAATATGTAACTTTGCACCCTCAGAAAGAACTTTCGCTGAAAGGCGATATAATTAACTGATTAAATCATTTAAAATTAGTATAATATGACAGGAAAAAGTAAAGTTGTAGCTCTTGACCACGTCGTTATCCGCTTTGCGGGCGACTCAGGAGACGGCATGCAACTTACCGGAAATCTGTTCTCAGATTCTACGGCATTTGCAGGAAACGACTTCGCCACCTTCCCGGACTATCCGGCTGAAATCCGTCCTCCACAAGGCACGGTTGCAGGCGTTTCTGGTTTCCAAGTACACTTCGGACACAAACCGGTCCATACAACAGGCGACCTTTGCGATGTGCTGGTGGCCATGAACCCGGCTTCCATCAAGGCTAACATGCGTTGGCTGAGACCTGGAACCATCATCATTGTTGACACTGACTCCATCACCGACAAGGCTCTTGAAAAGGCTGGCTATGCCGCCGATCCAACTGCCGATGGCTCTCTTGCTGATTATCAGGTGGTCAAGGCTCCTATCTCGGAACTGACCAAGGAAGCCCTGAAGGATTTCGGCATGGACCAAAAATCGATGCTGAAGTCGAAGAACATGTTCGCTCTCGGTATCGTGATGTATCTGTTCAACCGCAGTCTGGATACCGTTTACGCATACTTCGAAACCAAATTCAAGGGCAAGGACCAAGTCATCAAGGCTAACCGCACCGTTCTGGATGCCGGTTATCATTATGCTGACACTTGGGAACTCTTTACCAATACTTATAAGGTGGAAGCTGCCGAACTTGAAAAGGGCAAATATCGCAACATCACAGGTAATACGGCTATGGCATGGGGCCTCATGGCAGCAAGCGAGCGTTCAGGTCGCCAGCTGTTCTTGGGTTCATATCCTATCACGCCTGCTACCGATATTCTGGTGGAACTCACCAAGCATAAGGAACTCGGCGTGAAGGCTTATCAGGCTGAAGACGAAATTGCCGGCATCATGTCATCAATCGGCGCTTCATACGCTGGTTGCCTGGCAGTTACCACGACTTCTGGTCCAGGTCTTTCGCTGAAGAGCGAAGCCATGGGTTTGGCCGTTATGACCGAATTGCCATTGGTTATCATCGACGTTCAGCGCGGTGGCCCTTCAACAGGTCTGCCAACCAAGACCGAACAGAGCGACCTCATGCAGGCACTTTACGGCCGTAATGGTGATGCTCCTCTGGTAGTGATGGCTGCAAGAAGCTCCGCTGGTTGCTTCTATTCAGCATTCGAGGCTTCGAGAATCGCTTTCGAACACATGACTCCAGTCATCCTGCTGAGCGATGGCGCTCTTGGCAATGGTTCCGAAGTGTTCCGTATCCCTCGCATGGCCGATATGCCTACAATCACTCCGCGCCTCGCTAAGGCTAACGACCCAGACTATCGTCCATATCGCCGCGACGAAAAGACTTTGGCTCGCGAATGGGCTATCCCAGGAACCGAAGGTCTCCGTCACCGCGTTGGTGGTCTGGAAAAGGAAAATGTGGTTGGTAACCTCTCCACAAATCCTGAAAACCACCAGATTATGACCGAATTGCGTGAGGAAAAGATCAATCGCGTTGCTGATGACATTCCGTTGCAGGAAGTCTATGGCGACAAGAACGCTGACCTTCTCGTCGTCAGTTGGGGCGGCACTTTCGGTGTTGTCCGTACCGCTGTCGAAAAGATGATGGAAGAAGGCAAGTCGGTGGCTCACGCTCATTTCGATTACATCATGCCTCTGCCAAAGAACACTGCTGAAGTGCTCGCTGGTCACAAGAAGATTGTGGTGTGCGAAATCAACCGTGGTCAGTTTGCCAAGTATCTGAGAATGAACTTCCCGGAATACAAGACCGAACAATATAATAAGGTTCAAGGTTTGCCATTCACCCTTGGCGAACTGGAAGACAAGTTTAACGACCTTTTAAAATAATACGACTATGGAAAATATAGATAATCAAGTTCTTACCAAGGCAGATTTTGCCAGCGACCAAGTCGTTAAATGGTGCCCAGGCTGCGGCGACCATGCTATCTTGAAAGCCGTTCAGGACATTTTCCCACAATTGGGCGTTAAGAAGGAAGACATCGTAGTCGTTTCAGGTATCGGCTGTTCTTCACGTTTCCCATATTACATGAACACTTATGGTTTCCATAGTGTTCACGGCCGCGCTGCAGCCGCTGCAACAGGCGTCAAGTTGGCCAATCCGAACCTCTCCGTTTGGATGATTACCGGCGACGGTGACTGCACCGCAATCGGTGGCAACCACTTCATTCACGCTTGCCGTCGTAACATCGACATCAACCTGCTGCTCTTCAACAACCGTATCTATGGCATGACCAAGGGCCAGTTTTCACCTTGCACATTCCGTGGCACGAAGACCAAGACCAGTCCGCAAGGCACTTACGAAGATCCATTCAATCCTGGCGAACTCGCCATCGGTGCAAAGGCTACTTTCTTCGCCCGCGCCGTCGATGTGAATCCAAAGGAAATGAGCGAAATCTTCATGGAGGCCTACAAGCACAAAGGCATGTCGGTGACCGAAATCCTCCAGAACTGCATGATTTTCTCGAACGGTGTTCACGAAAACATCACTGGTAAGGATGTCCGCGATGATATGCAGGTGAAGTGCGTTCACGGTCAGCCGTTGATTTTCGGTAAAGACCGCAACAAGGGTATCGTTTTGAGAAACAACCGTCTTGAAGTTGTCACTATTGGCGAAAACGGCATTACCGAAAAGGACATTCTCGTTCACGACAAGACGACGCAAGACACTGGCATTCACATGATGCTGGCTCACATGATGCCACCTGAGTACCCAGTTGCCATTGGCGTTATCCGCGATGTGGTTGCTCCAACCTTCAACGACAGCCTCGACGAAATCATCGTCAACGAAAAGGCCAACTCGAAGGTGAAGAACATGGACGACCTGCTGAACAGCGGTTCAACATGGACTATCGAATAAAAACATTCAACCATTTCATAATGAAAAATCCCGTTCATTTGAGCGGGATTTTTTTGTGCTTTGCGGCACAAATTGCGTTTTGGGATAGATGACTTTTTATGTTTTGTGCTGATTATTTGTTTAATTTTGCAACATAACAATTTAAACAACAATGAAAATCCCCTTTAAACCTGGAACATTGATATATCCTCTGCCAGCCGTGATGGTGACTTGCGGCGATTGCGAGGAAAACTACAACATCTTGACCGTGGCGTGGACGGGCACCATTTGCAGCGACCCGCCGATGTGCTATGTCTCCATCCGCAAGGAACGACACTCTTACGCCTTGATTAAGAAGAACATGGAGTTTGTCATCAACCTGACAACGGAAGATTTGGCTGCGGCCACCGACTGGTGCGGCGTGCGCTCGGGCAGAGACTACAACAAGTTCAAGGAAATGCATCTGCACACCGAAAAAGCGCAAATTGTGAAGGCTCCTTTGATTCAGGAGTCGCCTTTGAACATCGAATGTCGGGTGGTCGAAATCAAGGAACTCGGTTCACACGACATGTTTATTGCCGAAGTCGTGGCCATCAATGCCGATGAAAAACTGATTGACAAAGGCACGGGCGCGTTCCAACTGAATCATGCGCGGCCTTTGGCGTTTTCTCATGGAAAATACTACGGCTTGGGTGAGAAAATCGGTGGCTTCGGTTTTTCGGTGAAGAAAAAGAAGTGATTTCTTGTCGGTAACGGCAAGAAATGCGTATTTTTGTAAAGATATTGGACAATAAACTTGCCGATAGAGGTTTTATGCTTTCCGGATTACAACAATATAATAAGGTGTATCGCTTGTTTGAGCCGGACGAAAAACTGGTGCTGGCCGTGAGTGGGGGAGTGGATTCGATGGTCCTGACTGACTTGATGCAAAAGGCAGGCGCACATTTTGTCGTGGCGCATTGCAATTTCCATTTGCGAGGCGAGAAATCCGATGGCGATGAGCAGTTTGTGCGTGAATATGCCGAAAAAAAGGATTTGCAATGTTTTGTAAATCATTTTGATACGGAGAAATACGCGGTGAAGAAAGGCGTTCCCATTGAGATGGCGGCGCGCGATTTGCGTTATGCATGGTTTGAAGAATTGAGGCAACAGTTGGGTTACGATAAAATCGTTTTGGCGCATCATGCCGACGACCAGATTGAGACTTTTTTCATCAATTTGCTGCGCGGAGCAG
>JAZQPN010000431.1:0-2559 GCA_045628585.1 Bacteroidales bacterium
CGGCGCTGACATTCTTCCATGTCGATATGGTCAAGGCCGGTGAAAGCGATGGAAAGCATTTTTAGGTTCGGGCAGGCGTCCAGGAAATCCTTGCGCAGCGGAATGTTGCTCTCGATGATGACATCGGCACCTTCGGCACGTTGTTTCAGCACGTCAAGGTTTTCATTACGGTCGGAATAAATGACGACTTCGTGTCCAACTTGTTTCAGATTCTGGCAAGCGGCTTCTATCTGGTTGACTTTCAGTCCTAATGGTTCAAGAAATGTGATTTTCATGTCTGGTAGTTTTGTAAAATAGAGATTAGATTCGCAAAAGTAATGATTTTCTTTGCTCGCCAAACATTTCCGTGCGAATCCGTTCAATTCGTGTTCTTTTAAAACACTTGCCTCTCATTCCGAGAACCACGTCTTGAACTCACTGACACGAGCTTTGCTGACGATGATTTTTTCAGGCACTTCGACGGTCAGATTCAGCGAAAGCTTGTTGCCAAACCAAATGGAAATGTCTTTAACCGAACTGCGCGAAATGATATATTGGCGATTGGCGCGGAAAAAAACGGTCGGGTCAAGTTGCCCCATCAGTTCGTCTAAAGTCTGGTTCATGTAATAATGCCGTCCGTCGAGTGAAATGGCCTTCACGGTTTTCAAATCTATGAAAATGCAGGCTATATTGTTGGTTGCCAATGGAATGAGTTTGTCTCTTTCGGGAATCAGAAAACAGGTTTTGTATTTTTTTTGCAGCGTTTCCAATTGTGTCACCAGACTTGCCACGTTTTCCTTGTTGTTGACGGGTTTGGTCAGGGTTTTGAATTTGTTCAGTGCGCGTTCCAAATCGTTTTTGTTGATGGGTTTCAAAAGGTAATCTATGCTGTTGACTTCGAAGGCTTTGAGGGCATATTCGTCGTAAGCGGTGGTGAACACGACAGGGCAGGTGATGTCGGTTTGCTCGAAAATGGCAAACGATGAACCATCGGCCAAATGAATGTCGGCAAAAATCAGTTCGGGCATTTCGTGCGATTCAAACCAATCGATGCTTTCCTCGATGGTTTCGAGCACCGCAATGACTTCAATCTGAGCATCAATTTCATTGATTAATTTCTGCAAGGCTTGCGCCGCAATGGTTTCGTCTTCTATGATTACTGTTTTCATTGTTTTGGGACTATTTTTAACGATTGGACTATTTGACTGTTTGACGATTGGACTTTTTAGACTTTTGGCTTGCGAGCATCTTCAATTTTTGGACGCACGCGGTGCGTCCCTACTTTTATATTTGCGAAAGGTGCCGTTCGCAAGCTCACTTTGCCATTCGCTGTTTTAGGCTGCCCTTTCAGGGCGAACACGTGTTCCGAATCCTTCTTCTTTCCTCCTAACTCCTCATTCCGAACTTTAACACTTTCAGTTTTCCACTTTAACACTTCTCACTTCCTTCTAACGGTAAAATCACTTCAAAAACATTTCCGTCATTTGAAATTTTCACTTCCTCGTTCCACATAAGGCGGTAACGCTCGGCGAGATTCGACAAGCCGATGCCGTTTCCGGTTTCGTCCATGATTTTTGGCTGAATCGGGTTGGACACCTTGATGGTACAATCTCCAGTGGCAATCGTGACTGTCAACGGCTGTCTTGCCGAAATCACATTGTGCTTGATGGCGTTTTCTATCAGACCTTGTATGGAAAGCGGTAAAACATTGGAATCGTGATATTTCGCATCAACATGAAAATCAAATTTCAGGTTTTCGCCATAGCGGATTTGCATCATGTTGCAATAGGAACGGACACATTTCAGTTCTTCGCTCAACGTAATGATTTCCTTGTTTTGCAACGTGTAGCGCAGTACAAACGACAGTTGCTGGATGTAGTTTTCAGCCTTGTCCTTGTCGGTTTCAATCAGCGATTGCAAAGTGTTCAGCGAATTGAAAAGGAAATGCGGATCCATCTGGCTTTTCAGGGCTTCGTATCTTGTGCTGATGTTTTCGGCTCTAAGTGCTTCGTTTTCAACGGCTATTGTCCTTTGGTTAAATAATGACCGCAGCAAATGTGAAATCAGGATGACAATGGTCATCAGTGAAAAATCGCGCATCAGGCCATCACGGACGATTCGGAAAAGGAAAGCCGAATTCGGTCTGTGATGTTCGAAAAGCGATGGACCTAACGAGAACGCAATGCTGAGAATGGATGTGATTAATATGGAACCGAAAATCATGAAAGACAATTCGCTCCATTTCCGTTTGTAGTTGATGCTCATCATTTTACGATTGAACAAAAACAGGACGAAAATCAGCACGAAACTGAATGATGTGAACATCAAGGCGCGGTCAAAGCGGATGGGTTTTCGGGATTCAGGATTATTGTGTGGTGGCCTTGGTCCAAAATCATTGTCGAAATGCGGTTGATTCTCCGACTGATTGGCGGGCATTTCAAGCGTTTCGTGCGTAGCGTGTCGCGATTCGGGCATTTTGTCGGGCGAGAACAGCGATTCGCCAAAATAGAATGCGAGGACAAAAACCAAATGGAAAGCCACGCTAATGATCAACGAGAAGGCAAGGATTGTCTTCATCGG
>JAZQPN010000432.1:0-10280 GCA_045628585.1 Bacteroidales bacterium
AAGCCAGCCTTTCGGCTTTTTCCAAGCAACATCTTTCATTTGGGGTCTAAAAGTATATTATTGCCATAAAAAAAACCGCACTCTACATTACCTCATGAAAAAACAATCGGAATGTGTACGGCTTTAGGGTTGACCGAAAAAAGAATCCGCCTAATTGGTTGCGGTTTCGTTTCAAGGATTTTCGGTCTGCAAAAGTACGACATTTTCAATATATCGCAATCAATTGAGGTGGAATTTTCTCGCAGTCTGCTGAAGACAAAAACACTCTGCCCATTTTATTCCAAGGTAAACCAGCATAACAGGGCGCCCGAGCAACCGGGCGCCTTTGTTTTGTTTTTGTGTGTGATTCAATGAAATTCATATAGTTGTTTGGAAAATGATTTGAAGCTGGTAAATTTGCGCCTGCAAGTTTGGAAATTTGTTTATTTTTGCAGTTGAAATTTTGTGAATTAAAATATTAGGAAATGAGGGTCAATACAAAACAAGCAGCCAAGTTGTTTTTCCAAAATCCTTCTTTGGTCCAAATATTCAAAGAAGCTATTGCTAATTCTCTTGACGCCATGGCTACTCAAATTAGTGTCAATATCTATATTGATTCATTTGAAAAGCAAGAAACATTGAAAATAGAAATAATTGACAATGGTGAAGGCTTTACTGAAGAAAGATACAAAAAATTCTGTGAGTTGTTAAAAGTTGAGGAGGATACTCATCAAGGTGTTGGTAGATTGGTGTATTTGTGTTATTTCAATAAAATTGAAGTTCAAAGTTGTTTTGAAGGCAAATTACGCAAATTCACTTTTGATGATAATTTTGATGAGGATAATAGCGATATGCAGCTATCTGAGGCTCCTGGCGCTCGTAAAAAGACCTCATTCACTTTCTCTGATTGCACATTGAAAAGATTAAGTAGTTATTCCGACATATTGCCAGAATATCTGAAACAAGAGGTGTTAAAAGAGTTTTATCCTAGATTATATTTCCTCAAAAAAGAAAACATTGGTTTTGAGATTCAATTTAAAATTAGTATACCGAACAAAGCTCCAAAACATGTAGTTGGAGCATATGAAACAACGATAAGTAGTAAAGATATTCCAGAATTGACTACTGTTTCCATTGATGGAAACATTGTTGAAATGTTCTCTAATACCTATTTGGATTATGCAATACGAGAGACAGGGAACACATCGACTACATTTCTTATGACTGCTTTTTGCGTGGACAATCGGACAAAAGTATTAGAGGATATTGTTTCCTTGGAAAATTTGCCTTCAACTGGTTACGATTTGGTCTTTTTATTGCGTTCTTCCATTTTGAATGGAAAAGTTGATCCTTCTCGTCAAAACTTGACATTGAACGAGAATGTCCTTAAACCATTAAAAATATTATTCCGAAAAAAAATAGCCGAATTGTTAGAAACTCATTTGCCAGTTGTCAAAGAAAAAAATAAAAAAACAAAAGAGTCTTTGGATAAAACTTATCCACACTTGCTTGGCTATTTTAATGATGATGAAGTTGGAATTATTTCACGATCAAAATCTATTGAAGATGCACAAAAGCAATTCATGAGAGATCAAAAAGACATATTGGAAGCACAATCATTAGATAATGATCGATATGAAAAAGCTTTAGATGTATCTTCTAGAACATTGGCTCAATACATTTTGTATCGAGAAAAAATTATATCTAAAGTTGAACAATATACAAATGAGAACTCAGAAACTGACCTGCATAATCTCATATTGCCAAAGTATTCTGTATTACGCAATGGGGATGTTGATAGTGTCTATAATAATAATTTATGGTTGTTGGACAATAAATATATGACTTATACAACAGCTATGAGTGAGAAGACTATGAAAGAAGTAATTGAAGAAATAACGCAAAATGCCAATGAGATCAAAGATGATGGTCGTCCCGATATTGCAATAGTCTTTTCTGATAATCCTCAAAAAGCAGAGAATAATTATTCAGTTGATGTGGTTATTATTGAATTGAAAAAGCGAGGAATTACTTTGGCAAAAACAGAAGAAGTTGAAAGTCAATTGCAACAGCGTGCGGTCAAACTTTTAAAATATTATCCTAATAAAATTCAAAGGATGTGGTTCTATGGGATTGTTGAGTTTACAAATGAATTTAAATTATCATTGAAAAATAATAAGTATACGCCTTTATATTCGAAAGATAGCCTTTATTATAAAGAAAACGAATGGTATACGGATCTTGCTGATGATAGCAAGCCGTACAAAGTGGGAACTTATATTCTTTCTATTGATGCATTTATCAAAGATGCCAAGGCACACAACGAAGTCTTTCTGAATATTCTGAAAGATGGTTTTAAAAAGAATATCGAGTAATTATGCCAAAGAAAATATATAAAATAGCATCTCTTTTTTCGGGTTGTGGTGGCCTTGATTTAGGCTTTTCTGGTGGTTTTAGTTTTCTTGGGAAGGAGTTCAAAAGACTAAATACAACGATTGTTTTTGCAAATGATTTTGATGCAGACGCATGCAAATGCTATAATGCAAATCCGTTATTGGTGAAAGACGGCGAGGAATGTTTATTGGATGATATTCGAAATATCGATGCCAGCAATATCCCTGACTTTGATATTTTGCTCGCAGGTTTCCCTTGCCAGCCATTTTCAAATGCAGGAAATAGAAAAGGGGTTAACGATGATAATGGTAGAGGAACTTTGTTTGAAGAATGTGAAAGAATCATTCGTGCAAAAATTGATTCAAATAAACGTCCCCAAGCTTTCTTGTTTGAAAATGTAAGAGGAATTCTTTCTTCAAAAATGCCAGATGGTGAAACAACTGTTCCGCAAGAGATTCAGAAAAGAATGGAATCTTTAGATTATAGTGTCAGTATGAAACTCGTTTGTTCAAGTGATTATGGCGTTCCACAGCAAAGATATAGGGTGTTAATTATTGGTGTTGACAAACATTTAGGTAAAGACACTTTCAATTTTGATTCTTTGATAGATGTCGTAAAAAAATATCATATTCCATCAACATTAATGGGGAAAGATGAAAAATTGTTGTTAGGCTATGTGTTAAAAGGGGTTCACGAACAAGAAGACGATGTGGTTTGGAATTATAGTGTTACGACTCAAAAAACAGTTGAACTAATTGGAGGCTGTCAACACGGACAGAAAGCAATGGAACTTTTTTATGATGGTTATTCAAAACAAGACTTGCCAGCTGTCGTTTTTGAAGGCCGTTCATGGAAAAACATTCCTTACGAAAAATTGTCACCCCGTTTTAAAAAAATAGCTGATGACCCGAAAAAGTATCATGCACCAAAATTTTTTAGACGTTTTGCCTTTGGCGAAATAAATGGCACAATTACCGCATCAGCCCAACCTGAAAACTGCGGTATTACACATCCTGTAGAAAACAGACGATATTCTGTTCGCGAGATTGCAAGAATCCAGTCTTTCCCAGATAGTTTTAGGTTCAACGCTATTCCGTTACAATCTCAGTATAAGGTTATTGGTAATGCAGTTCCTCCTGTGATGGCATGGGTGGTTGCAACCGCATTGTTAAATCATTTACAAGACAAATAGAGAGAATTATGGCATATTTGGCAAAATCAACCGTACTAAAGGCTTATCAATTACTATCAGAAATTGATTCAGACAAACGACAAGGTCTTACACAAAAAGTCAGTGCTTTAAAATACGCATCTGCTTTAGACATATATTTTAAGATGCATAATCAAAACTGTGATTTAAAACAATCATCAAATAGGGATTTATTTGCATCGTATGTTGGTGAAATTGTAAAAATTAATGATGAATACTGTACAAAAGACTTCTTCTTAAGTGTTTCGTCCAATGGTCGGGATTTTGATTGTGGTAGTAATTTCTTTTCACAAACTTCAGTAAAAGATTCTAAAACAAACCCATATACAGTTTTTTCGTATCCTAAACGTTCAGGTTGGCAACCAGTAATGGATGTGCAAAATCAGGAACTCATATATCGTTCAGATTATCTTTTGGATGTTTTTTCGTTTTATTTAGGATCATCTGAACTCAGATTGGCTTTCATAATTTGGATTCTACGTTTTACAGAAATTGCTGAAAATAATGTGGATGGGATAAAATCCGCATTAAATAATATGTATACAACTGATTACTGTGGTGCTCTATATACAGATTCTGTGAATTCTGTTGATACTTCTTATATCGAATTTGATGACGAAATGTGCCAGTTGAGTTGTGAAGACATTCAATCTTTATTTAATTCAGTAAAAGGAAATTCTCGTGAAGAATCATTTTCACTAAATTTCCCTCTCCAGCAAATCTTCTACGGTGCCCCCGGAACAGGCAAGAGCAACACCATCAAACGCGATGTGGAAGACCAAGGAAAAATCCATTTCCGCACGACTTTCCATCCCGATAGCGACTATAGTACTTTTGTGGGCTGCTACAAGCCAACGTTGAAGTCGGTGAAGAAAACCGTGGTCATTGGGCAAGATGAAAAGGAAGTCAAACCTTTAACGGATGGCACTGATAGCATGGAGCAGATTTCGTATCAGTTTGTTCCTCAAGCCTTCACCAAAGCCTATTGCGAGTCTTGGAACCACTACAACGAGGATGAGGAATCGGAACCCGTCTATCTTATTATTGAAGAAATCAACCGTGGCAACTGCGCCCAGATTTTCGGCGACATTTTCCAACTTTTGGACCGCAAGAATGGTTTCAGCGAATACCCGATAGATGCAGATGAGGATTTGAAAAAGTTTTTGCTGAATGGCACTAAAGACGATGGAACACCTTGGTTGGTCAACAAGAAAGGCATCGAGAATGGTCAGCTCCGCCTGCCTGCTAACCTCCACATCTGGGCCACTATGAACACCTCCGACCAGAGCCTGTTCCCAATCGATTCAGCTTTCAAGAGAAGATGGGATTGGAGATACATCAAAATTAAGGATGAAAAAAAGAGTTGGACTATCGAAGGTGGACATGATTGGTGGAAATTCCTTAAAAAGATCAACAAGGTGGTCCTTGGCATGACGAGTAGTGCCGACAAGCAATTGGGCTATTTCTTCTGCAAGGCCAATGATGCAAACAACGAAATCAGCAAAGAGACATTTGTCAATAAAGTGTGCTTCTACCTTTGGAACGATGTGTTCAAGTCTTTTTATTCTGATGAATATGCCGATTTGTTCAAAATTAAGAAAGATGGAAATGATGGTGAACTTACTTTCCCCGATTTCTTTGACGACAATGGTAATGTGGATTCCGAAATAGCGGAACAGTTTATCGGAAATGTAATGAAATTCGGTGAAAGTCAGGACAAGCCAACTGAGAACCAAGAGGCTCAGGCATAATCATGTATATTCTTTTTGAAGACCATCAGTATAAGTTGACCGACAACGAACTTGTGTTGCCGCAGATTTGCCATTGGCAGGATGTCAACGGCAAGTACTCCACTGGTTTTGTAGGCTATTTCTACGAACCGAAAGTGAGAGATTGTGTCTTCATTTTACCCAAGGTACTGCTTGACGAGAACGAAATGCTAGTCACCGACAGAGGCACTTTGGTTGACCCAGCCGACATCATTTCGCCCGAAGGTCAGGATGTGCATCTGAGCGACAACTTCAAGCGCTTTTTGTATGAGTTTGCCGTTTGGATTTATCGTGCGGTGAGTGTATTCCGTCAGAAAAATCCAAATTCCAACAACCTTTTGTATTGCAGCATGCCGCAATCGGGTGTAGGCAAGCGTCATAAGGCCAACACTTATCTCGATGTCATTCTTTCGCTTATCCGCTTCAATCAGGAAAACCAGGATTTCTTTTTCTTCATCGCAAAGAATGCTCACTCAGGCTACAACAAAATCAGTTGGACAAAGACGATTTCACATTCTCAGGCTTTTGTACAAAACGGCATCCCTGTTTATATCGATCCGGTGAACCGGAAACGTGAAATCAATTTCGATGAAGAATTGTTTGTCATTTTCTTCTCCATTCTTGATTATACCAACCATGAGTATGGTTTCCAGGCCCCCATCTGTCTGCAATATGAATTGCTAAGCAAGCAGGAATTCAGACAGTATCTGAAAAATGATAAAGGCCGAAATCGTTTGCGCCAAATCCGCTACCGTTATTTTTCCGACAAGGCCTTGCTGCTGTGGGAGTTGTGTTATGCATTTTTCGACAGTTCGTATCAGATGGCGGTCAATGCCCAACAGAAAGAGTATTTGCTGGTAAAGAGCTTCGATGTGGTTTTTGAATCCATCATCGACGACTTGCTTGGCGACAAGAACTTGCCGCCCAAACTGAAGGCTCAAAAGGACGGAAAACTGATTGACCACCTGTACAGTTACACCAGTCTGACTGAAAATGACCTGAATACTTATTACATTGGTGATAGCAAGTATTACAAACGGAACACACAGATACAGGAAAAACCCGAATACAAGCAATACACCTATGCCCGGAATCTCATTCAGTGGAATCTTGATTATTTCCGAGACGGCAATGATGCGACAGACAAAATCCTTCCGCTGCGCGATGAACTCACTGAAGGCTACAATGTAGTGCCTAATTTCTTTATTAGTGCCAAGATGGAGCCAGACCTCAGCAAGCACGACACCATCGATTTGAGCCAAAAACACAAAACATCGTTTTCTTCGTTACAGTTCTTGAATCGGCTTTTCGACCGCGACACTTTGCTTGTGCTTCATTACGATGTCAATTTCCTATATGTTGTCACACTATATGCACGCAACAAATCGACAGAAAAAGCGGCATGGAAAATCAAGGTGCAAAACATTTTCAGGGAAAAGATACGCGAAGAATTGGAAAAACTATATCAATTCCGTGTTATGACAGCCCGTCCTGGAGTAAATGAGGAGAAAGTGATAAAGGAGAATTTCCAAACGCTTTTGGGCAAAGTGTTCATGCCTTACGACGTGAAGGATGACCGACAGTTCTATTCGCTTGCATTGGCTATTCCGAATGAGATAAAAGTCAAATCAGACAGGGAAAGACAAATCATAGCAGATGAAAACGAAGAAGTGCTCAATTTGGTGGAGCAGTATTTCTATGTTGAGCCTTGCCGTTTGGGTGATGATCCTTATGAAAAGTTGAAAGATAAGATTCAAGGTCAAAAACAGCCATCGGCGAAACCGACTGTTAATCATGCATTTGTCACAGTTCACCATTTGGAGAGCTATCTTGATGATTATGTCCTCATAGGCCATGTGAAAGATGAAGAGCATTTGAATTGGATTTTCAGCAAGTTTACTGAATACAAACGCAAAAAGAATGGCCACAGACAGCCTTTTGGGAAATACAGCAACATCTATAATGTGCGTTGCGGAAGCAATAGGGAGGGTGCAATCAAACACTCACAGAAAGGCACTTCCCATGTCCGTTTCGTAATACTCTGTGACGAGGACACCGAAACGATTTATGGCGTATATAGAGCCGAATACACTTCGCACGTTTTCACCACAGAACAAATGGCTGAATTGAAATATAATAACCCCGATGGTCCTTACAGATGCTATATTTTGGAAGAAGAAGTAAATATTGGAGAAATCAATTTGTCAGGACTGCTTGCCGTAAAATATCAAGAAGGTCATCAAAAATACGCACCTATCTATATGACTAGTGAGGAACTAATGGAGTACAGGAAATAATGTCCCTTCCCGAAGCCATAGTGTATTGTCTCATCACCTCGAACCGCGGCATGCGGACGGATGGACAGCCCGCTTCACAAATACAACAGATGTGAACTTCAAAAAAAAATGCTTATTTTTGCAAACTAAAATTGTGTATATACACAAAAATATTATTCAGATGGAGTTCAAAAGAGAGCGTTACATTCAGAAGCTGGAGGCTTATAAGCACAATCATTTAATCAAAGTCATCACTGGATTACGACGTGTGGGTAAATCCTATCTGTTGTTCAGGCTTTTCAGGCAACACCTTATGAAGAATGGCGTCGAAGCTAGTCATATTATTGAAATTCAATTGGATGATTTTGCTTTCGTGGAGTATCGAAAGGCGGAAAATATGTATAAGTTTGTCAAAGAATGCGCCATGAGAGATACAGGAATGTACTATGTCTTTATCGATGAAGTGCAGCTGCTTGAGCAATTCGTGGATGTGCTAAATGGTTTTTTGCATATTGACAACTTAGATGTGTATGTTACGGGCAGCAATGCAAAGTTCCTTTCTTCCGACATCGTGACGGAGTTTAGGGGACGGGGTGTACAGGTCTTCGTAAGCCCACTTTCTTTTAAGGAGATTATGGCAGAGAAAGGAGGGGAGATGATGTCGGCTTGGAAAGACTATATGTATTATGGCGGTATTCCTATGATTGTGAACGAAATGGATGCCTCAATCAAGCGTGAAATGCTTCATGCGTTGGTTGGCGAGACCTATCTGACAGACATCATTGGACGAAACAAGGTGAAAAATGATGCGGAGCTGTCGGATTTGTTTAATGTCCTTGCTTCAAACATCGGAACCTTGACGAATCCAACAAAACTTTCGAACACTTTCAAGAGTGAGAAAAATGTTGCTTTGAGTCCGTGGACTATCAAGCAATACATTGGTTATTTTGAGGATTCGTTCCTCTTGAAAAAGACTATCCGATACGACATCAAAGGGCGGAAATACATTGATACGCCATGTAAATATTATTTTGCTGACATGGGGTTGCGCAATTCGACGTTGGAATTCAGACAGGTTGAGCCTACTCATGTGATGGAGAACATTATTTTCAATGATTTGATTTGCCGCGGTTATAGTGTTGATGTTGGCGTGATTGAGCGATATTCGAAGAATGAGATGGATAAAACCACAAGAACCACCTTGGAGGTCGATTTCGTGTGTAACAAGGATAATGACCGGTTGTATGTGCAAAGTGCTTTCTCCATTCCTGATGCCGAGAAATTAGAACAGGAACAACGCTCGCTTTATCTGATAGATGATTCCTTCGAGAAAATTATCTTGACAAATGACAACATTCCAGCTCATCGTTTGAATAGCGGGGTGCATGTGATGAATGTGTGTGATTTCCTGCTTGCTGACTGAGACCTTAAATCAGAAACCATGTCCCTCCCCGAAGCCATAGTGTATTGCCTAATCACCTCGAACTGCGGCATGAGGACCGAACAGCTCGCCGAGATGATCAACGCGAAGCAGTTGCATGTACGCAAGGACGGACTGCCCGTTACCAGCAAACAGGTGTATGCGGTATGTATGCATTACCCCGACATGTTCTGCAAGTCGGATGGGCTGATACGGCTGCTGGCGTGAGAGTGGATGACGGGTGACGTTTGGCTCGCAAGCTTGCAATGCTGTTCCGCCAAAAGGATTATTTCGGATATTTGCATCGTGAACCAATGAAAGTCATATAGCCATAAAAGAAGACAGAATGTTTAGGCGGACAGAACGCAGACGTAGAAAAAGACAGAGAAAGATCAGGAGTAAACGTTATCAGGCGTCGGACCTGGGAGCTGCCTCAAACGACATTTTGGACGACATTCTTTCCGACAACCTCAAGCCTTACAAGTGTTTTATTTGGATGCATTTCCTGGATAATTTTTGAGATGGTCTGAGGTGAGTCGCACCAAACGCTTCAAAACTTAAACAAAACCTTTGTTGCCAAAGGGAAACATCGCAACCGCTCGTTACCTTGAACCTGCCCAGCTGGCCGGGCTTAATGGTGCTTCTGAAAAAACTATCTGTGAAAATCCGTGTGATTCGTGGTTGAAAAAATGAAAATTCAGCGTTTGTTATTGACCGCGAAATCGCAGATTCAACGTAGTTAATCAAGCGAATCGGGCGAATGCGGCCTTGCTGGCGCAAGCCCTTTCCTGCCGGACGCAGATAATATGAACCACGAATCCCACGAATTTACACGAATGTGGCCTTGCTGACGCAAGTCCCTGCCTCCCGGAAGCAAAATGGTCATCTCATAGCCATAAACCCACGACGAAGTCAGGGAATACGCGAAGCGGATTCCTATTCGTGAAAATCCGTGCGATTCGTGGTTGAAAAAAACGTAGTCCACTTATCAATTTTCAGTTGGGATTTTGATGGAGATTTTTTTTACAGAATCCTTCTTGAGAAAGGAAAGAAGACGGTTGCGTTATTTATTGGAAGACAATTTAGGTCAATTTGTCGTCAATTCAAGTAGAAAGAGAAGAAGTCTGTGCCAACAGGTAAACAAGTGTAAAAAAGATACCGCATGGCGGTATCTTTTTCCGTATCTGAAGCTCCAAACGTCCTTATTCCATCGTGGTTTTCAGGCCTTGGTA
>JAZQPN010000433.1:0-7286 GCA_045628585.1 Bacteroidales bacterium
ATGCCCAACCAGGTTCCCGAAAAAGTCAAAAGCGAACGCAGCGAAATCATGCGCGCCATTTCCTTGGAGAACAAAAACCGCTATTTCAGCATGATGCAAGGCCACACCCAACGCATGTTGATTGAGCGCATCGACACCAAAGGCACCGCTAAAGGCTATGGCGAAAACTACATTCCGATACAAATCAAGGCCATTAATGCCGAAAGGAACACCTTTATTAATATAAAGCTTTCTGAAATCGAGCATTGCAATGATGAAGACAAGATGAACTTTACAGGAATAACAATTTGATTATCAATAAATTAAAATTTTACAACTCAGAAAGATTAAAAAAATTGAAATTTTAAGCGTTTGTAACGATAAAAGTTGTAATTTTGCAGCCCGATAAAGAAAGAAACAAAAAGTAAAAATAGATATGGCAAATCACAAATCGTCACTCAAGAGAATTCGTCAGACAGAAAAAAGACGTTTGCACAACCGCTACTATGCCAAGAGCATGCGTAACGAAGTTAGAAAGTTCAGAACATTGACCGACAAGTCTGAAGCAGAAACCAAACTGCCAAAGATGTACTCAATCATTGACAAGGTTGCCAAGCGTGGTATCATCCACAAGAACAAAGCTGCCAATCTGAAGTCAAAGTTGACGAAATACACAGCAAAGTTGGCTTAATAAGAGTTTTTTCATCATAATGTTGGAGGCCTCTCCCGGTTTTCCCGGGGGAGGTTTTTTTATTTTCGCCAAAATTTGCATCGACTACTACCCTTTTTTAGTAATTTTACCGCCCAAAACAACACCCACAAAGCACATGACAGACATTTCCGAAAAGAAATCCATCAAGAATTGGGCGGCTGACGACCGGCCCAGAGAAAAAATGATTGCCAAGGGCAAGTCCACCTTAAGCAATGCCGAACTCATAGCCATTCTCATCGGCTCGGGCAACAGCACCATGTCGGCGGTTGAGTTGGCACGCGAAATCCTCGACAGCGTCGACAACAACCTCATCAACCTCTCAAACCTCAGCTTAGACGAACTGATGACCCACAAAGGCATCGGCGAAGCCAAAGCCATCAGCATTGCCGCCGCTTTGGAACTCGGCAAACGCCGCCGCGGTGCCGAAGCCACACTCAAGAGCACCGTCAACAAGGCTGCCGAAGCCTACGAATATTTTCTGCCTTTTATAGAAGATTTCGGTCAGGAACATTTTCTCATCATGTATCTCAACCGAAGCAACCAGGTGTTGAAAATTGAATGCATCAGCACCGGCGGCATCACCAACACAATAGTCGACCCGAAAATCATTTTCAAGAAAGCCCTGACACTCAATGCAACAGGCATCGTGCTTTGCCACAACCACCCTTCGGGAAACCCCAAGCCAAGCGCCGAAGACTTTGCCCTCACACGCAAGCTTCGTGCCTGCGGAAAACTGCTCGACATTGACGTATTAGATCACGTCATCATCGGTTTTGAACAATATTACAGTTTTGCCGAAAACGGAACATTAGAATAATCGCAACAAATTGAAAAACATGAAGACAGTAACCATAATCGGGGCACGTCCACAAATCATCAAGGCTGCCGCATTAAGCCGTGCCATAAAAAACCGTTTTGCAGACCAAATCACGGAAATCATCGTCCACACGGGACAACACTACGACGAAAACATGTCGCAAGTCTTTTTTGACGAATTGGGCATTCCGCATCCCGACTACAACCTGCACGTCGGTTCAGCCTCACATGGCGTGCAGACCGCCCGCATGACCGAAGGCATCGAGGAAATCCTTGTCAAGGAAAAGCCTGATTACATTGTCCTTTACGGCGACACCAATTCCACTTTGGCCGGCGCCGTTGCCGCAGCAAAAATCCACGTTCCGATTGTCCACATCGAGGCCGGACTCCGCTCGTTCAACAAAAGCATGCCCGAGGAAATCAACCGAATCGTTTGCGACCACTGCTCCACCCTGCTCTTCTCGCCCACTTTGGCAGGTTATGAAAACCTGAAGCGAGAAGGCTTCCCGATGGACAATGCGGGTCCCTACACCATCGACAATCCGAAAGTCTACCATTGCGGTGACATCATGTACGACAACAGCCTGTATTTCTCCACTTTATCTGCCGAAAAAACCGACATCATCCAGCGTTTAGGATTAAGCGGCAAGCCGTTTGTGCTTTCAACCATACACCGCGACAGCAACACCGACCAGCCGCAACGCCTGACCGCCATTTTCGAATCAATCATTGAAGTGTCAAAAGAAGCCATTGTCGTGCTGCCTCTGCATCCGAGAACCGCCAAATTGTTGAAAACCAATCTCAGCGCAGAGGATCAGGAAAGACTGTTTAACTCCGAAAACATCAAGCTGATACCGCCAGTTTCTTTCCTCGAAATGATTGAACTGGAACGCAACGCCATGCTCATCATGACTGACTCGGGCGGCGTGCAGAAGGAATCCTATTTCTTCAAGAAGCCTTGCATCATTTTGCGTCCTGAAACGGAATGGGTTGAAATCGTGAAGACAGGCTCGGCAGTTCTGGCCGATGCCGACAAGCAGCGCATTCTCGACAGCTGGGATAATTTCAAGGCCACGCCACCAACCGATTTCCCTGAAATTTTCGGCAACGGAAAAGCTGCGGAATTCATGCTGGAAGAAATGTGGGAAACTCATGCCAACCGATGATGATTAAAACAATAATTGTCTTGGATTTTAGAGAAAATACTATTTTTGCAATTGAAATATGACTCTATGCCATGAAACGGACAATAATCCTTTTAATACTTTTCGGCTTTGCATTGGTGCCTCTCGACCTTGCTGCCCAACACACTAAGCATCCTGCTGCTGTGGGATGGAAGACCAAGCACCGTCCTGAGCGCATGAAACACAATCCCGACTACGACAAATGTCCACTCACCGACAGGTATTCGCTTGAAACCTTTGTCACAGCCAATGCTGCCTGCTCTGACCTTTTCGACCCCTCGTTTGGTCTTTCGTTCGGACAAGTGAAACGCTTCGGCTGGTTCGTGTCAGCCACTTCCGACTTCAACATCAAAGGAATGACCACAGAACTCGAATGTGACGAAAACGGTTATGTCGGCAACATCTACCCTTTCTATGATGGCAAAGCCCGTGGCGCCTGCTACACAGTGCTGGCGGGGCCTATGTTGCGCATTGCAGGACCAGTGTGCATCCGATTGGGTGCCGGCTATGGCCGATACGACCGCGTGTGGCGCATGAACGACCATAATTTCGTACGCGTTCCCTACGAGTCGTTCCACGGCTGGACGGCCTCAGCAGGCGTGCAACTCAACTTCCACCGTTATGTGGCCTCGGTGGAAGTGCAGACCTTGCAACTCAAGGCCTACGACCTTAAAATTGGAATAGGAGTAATACTGAGATGAAGAAAAAACTTCCCATCATGATATGCGTGGCTGCCGCCTTATTGCTGCTGGCCACATGCCGCAAGGCCGAAAAACCTAATGCGGTTGCCGTCGGACTGAGTTACCGCCATGTAGAGCCTCACCGCTCCACAGCCGACCTAACTGCCGTTTACGACTATCTCAGCGAACTGCATGGCGTGGAGGTAAAAGTAAGCACCAACGAGAAAATGAAAGATGATGCCACTTTCACAGGCAGCGTGGAAGGCGACACCATCAAGGCTACCATGACAGGTCTGACTCCACTGACACATTATTACTATCAGATTGTCTTCGACAACGGATTGTCGACTCTCCTTTCCGAAATCGACACATTCACCACATTGGACATTTCCATTCCAACGGTAATGACACACGAGGTGACAGACATCACAAAAGTCACAGCCACAGGCCATGGCGAAGTAATTGCCGATGGCGGCGCAGCCGTCACAGAGCATGGCATTTGTTGGAGCCTGACGCACGAGCCAACTCTGTCCGACAGTCACACTACAAACGGTAATGGCATTGGTTCTTTCTCTGTCGAAATGACCAATCTCACAGGCAACACGACCTACTACGTGCGTGCATACGCCACCAACAGCCAAGGTACAGCCTACGGCAACGAAGTCAGTTTCGTTTCAGGAGCAGTGCTTCCAGTTGTAGTCACCCACTATGTCGCATACAGCGGGAACGGCCTTGCCACAGGCAACGGAGAGGTGACTTCCGATGGCGGAGCCGAAGTCACGGAGCGCGGCATTTGCTGGAGCACAAGCCACAATCCCACAACCAGTGACAGCCAGGCCAATAACGGCATAGGAATAGGAAGCTACACGGTGAGCCTGACTGGCCTGACGCCAAACACCAACTACTTTGCACGCGCATACGCCACCAACAGCCAAGGCACAGCCTATGGCAACGAGATAAGTTTCACAAGCAGTTCAGGCATCCTCACAGGAGTCTTTAGCGTTTCTGCTACCACCAAGGTAAAATTCTCCCAAGGCAATTTGCAGTATCAGGCTTCCACCAACACCTGGCGGTTTGCCGAAAACCAATGGGATTATGTTGGAGGTATGGAAACAGGATTGGAGACGGGCACCGTTTATGAGAATGGAATAAAATGCAGCAACAACCTAATCTCATCCACTTACGACGGATGGATTGACCTCTTCGGTTGGGGAACAAGCGGCTACAACCATGGAGCCAGTTGCTACCAACCTTGGAATGATAATGCTAACGTTAATGGTTACCAAGCATACGGTTCATCAACCTGTAATTTATTCGAGCAGACCGGAAAAGCCGACTGGGGATACAATCGCATCAGTAATGGCGGAAATGTGGAGGGCAAGTGGCGCACGCTGACAACTGAAGAGTGGGACTATCTGATCAATGGCCGCACCAATGCCTCGAACCTGTATGGCCACGGCAAGATTGAAAATATCAACGGTTTGATACTGCTTCCCGACAACTGGGCATTGCCATCGGGTCTGAACTTCACATCAGGAGAAAGCATGTGGACCAACAGTTATACAACCGCCCAATGGACACTGATGGAATCATCCGGAGCCATCTTCCTTCCCATTACCGGCTATCGCGTCGAAACTGATTTGTACGATACAAGATCGAACGGCTCTTATTGGTCGAGTTCATACAGCAGTCCCGACGATTCGAATGGTTTTCTTTTCTATTCAAGTGGTATTACGCCACAGTACCGAAGCAATCGCTTCTGCGGGAACTCCGTGCGATTGGTGCGCAATATTGAATAGGCAGATGGCTTTTATCCTTCTTGTTTTGACAGTGGCTTTCGGGTCACTAGTCCATTAGATTTTTACGCAAAACTTTTTTTCTCATAAACTATTGTGTATTAAGAAAAAAGTCGTATTTTTGCACCCGCTATTAAAGCACAAACAACAATAAATTAAATTATTAACTATCAAGTAATTATGAATCAGTACGAAACCGTTTTCATTGTAACTCCCGTTTTATCTGACGAACAGATGAAGGAAGCGGTGAAGAAGTTCGAAGATCAGCTGACCGCTGCAGGCGCTGAATTCGTTCATCAAGAGAACTGGGGCATGCGCAAACTCGCTTACCCAATCCAGAAAAAATCAACAGGCTTTTACCAATTGTTTGAGTTCAAAGCCGAAGGTAATGTCATTGCCGATTTCGAAACAGAACTGAAGCGCGACGAACGCATTCTCCGTTTCCTCACCGTGAAACTCGACAAGCACGCTATCGCTTACAACGAAAAGAGACGCCAGAAAGCCGCCGACAAAGCTGCTGAAGCTCAGGCCTAATGTTGAACAATTAAACAATAAAGAAATGGCACAAGTTAACAACAACAACGATATCAAATATTTGACTCCTATTGCAGTCGATACCAAGAAGAAAAAATACTGCCGCTTCAAGAAGAACCGCATCAAGTACATCGATTACAAAGACGCTGATTTCTTGCTGAAGTTTGTGAACGAACAAGGTAAGATTTTGCCACGCCGTATCACCGGTACATCAACAAAATATCAAAGAAAAGTCGCTCAGGCCATCAAGCGTGCCCGTCACCTTGCCCTGATGCCATTCGTAGCTGACTGTTTGAAATAATAAGGAGGAAAAGTAATGGATATCATTCTGAAACAAGACGTCAACAACTTAGGATACAAGAACGACATCGTGACCGTTAAGCCTGGTTACGCTCGCAACTTTTTAATCCCTCAAGGCATGGCTATCCTGGCCACCGAAAGAAACCGCAAAATCGTGGCCGAAGAAATGCGCCAGCAGGCTCATAAGGAAGAAAAGGTCAGAAACGAAGCTCAGGAAAAGGCCAACATCATCAATGGCCTGAAGCTCCGCGTCCCTGCCAAGGCTTCTGAAACCGGCAAAATCTACGGCTCAGTCAATAACGTGCAGATTGCCAACGCCATCAAGGAAGCTTGCAACCTCGACATCGACCGCAAGCAAATCGTCCTCAGCGACGACACCGTGAAGGAAATCGGCAACTACAAAGCCAAAGTGAAACTCCACAAGGACGTTCAGGCTGAAGTTGAATTTGAAGTTTACGCTGAATAAGCATGACATCATAACAACAGAGAAGGCTGTCTCGCTGAGGCAGCCTTTCTTTTTCATCACAACATTATGATTACTAAAAACACCATAAAGTCAGTTGCAGCACTCAGGCAACAGAAATACCGCAAGGAGCAGCAGCTTTTCGTAGTGGAAGGCCGGAAGATGGTCAACGAACTGATTGAAAGCGACTTTGAAATCACTAACCTTTTCGCAACAGAAAAATATTGCGCCGAAAACAAGATTCATTCCGACAAAGTGGAAATCGCGACCGAGGTCCAGATGGAGCAGATGAGCGGACAAGACACCGCCCCCGGAATACTTGCCGTGGTGCGTCAGCCAAAGGCAAAGACGATTGATTCAAAAGCGACTTTGGTGTTAGCATTGGACGGCATCAGCAATCCGGGCAACATGGGCACCATCATCCGCACCGCCGACTGGTTCGGCATCCGCAACATCGTGTGCAGCAACGACTGTGTGGAGATTTGGAATCCCAAAGTGATTCAGGCTACCATGGGTTCCATTTTCAGGATGAACATCGTTGAAACGGATTTGGAAACCTACCTCACCCAAAGCAAAAACCAAGGCAAGGCAATTTACGGAGCCTTGCTGAACGGCGAAAACCTTTTCAAAAGACAAGGCAAAACGGAAGGCATCGTTGTCATCGGCAGCGAATCGCACGGCATCAGGCCGAACATCCTGCCACACATCACCCACCCTGTCACCATTCCACGCGCCGAAGGCAGCATGACCGAATCGCTGAACGCATCGGTTGCGGCAGCTATCATTATGGCTTGGATGGCTGGTATGGATTGATGGATTTGG
>JAZQPN010000434.1:0-8897 GCA_045628585.1 Bacteroidales bacterium
AAAGAGGGCGGAAATCATCAAGGCTTGGACGGCATTGAAAGACCATCCCAAAGCCAAGGATGATTTCAATTCAGAGGTCGGAAGTGCCTTTGATGAAAGTGACTTAGACGAGGAGATGATGGCCGCTTATGATGCCGTTGGTGAAGGTGGAATCATCTTTGCCAGTTTTGAGAAAAGCTTCTGGATAAGGCACAAGGGCAAGCTGATTAGGGTGATGTGAAGGCACAATATTAGGGAATGGAACCCTGCACAGGTTGCCATATCCACATAAAAAGAGGATGACTGCTTTTTAGTCACCCTCTCTTTGAATATCAAAAGATTCGGCTTGCCTTATTTCTCCTTGCAGCGTTTGCCTGCAAGATAGGCAGCTCCAAGCACTGAAAGCACCGCTATGCCGCTGCCTAATGGAGTATCAGCATCTTGGCTGCCTTGTTGGTCATGCGCTGGCAGGGCTGGCAACAAGGGTGATATGCCGTCACGGTCGTATCCGTTGAAATAGCCTTCAGGAGTGGAGCCTCTTCCGAATAGTCCTCCTCCGTTGGGGTCGGCAAATGTGTTTATGCCAAGGCAAAGGATGATAGCAAGGGTTAATGTTACTTTCTTCATTTTTTATCTGTTTGTTTATTTGTTCAACTTGATTTTATTGGGTCTCGGGGTCTCGTGACCTATTATCTCACGACAATCTTTTGGGTTTTTACACTGTCGCCATTGATGAGGCGAAGCATATTTACTCCGTGTGATGAGAATGTCTTGCTGCAACTGCCGCTAATCTGTTCGCTGATGAGGATGCGTCCCGTCAAGTCAATGACTTGGAGCGTGGCTTCGCCTTCGTTTTCGATGACCCACTCGCTGCCATTGCAGTAGGCAAAGGTCTCTGAGCCAGCCGAAGAGCTGTTGTCCGCAACTCCGTTTGCCTTGAACACCAGCTTGAAGCGGCTTGCATAGTCGGCCTTGCTTGCATCAAAGGTGTAGCTTGGTGTTTGGAGCAAGTCGGTGTCGTTGCCTGTGAGGTTGTCAATGATGTGCAGGTATTCCATTTCCACATCCTCGGGATTGACCGAAATCTTGTATGTGCCATTAGCCTTGGCTTTGAAATTCAGAGGCATTTCGCCTTGGTTTCCAGCGTAGGCGATGGCAAGTTCCTTGCTGCCTTGCTGGATATAGAGTCTGGCATCACCATCGTTGAAGTTATACTTGCCTAACGCATCACCATCGTTGAAACTCACAATGGCATTGTCAATTATGGCACTGCCTTTTGAACTGTTGTGAGCCACTGAAATCTGAAGGCTGCCGTTGCTGTTGGCGCTTTGTGGTGCGGTCTTGCTAAATGTGACTGTTGGGTCGGTTTCGCCCGATTCGGCAAACACCATTACTCCAGCGCAGGCAGGAATAGGTGTCGATGTTGATACTGCAACAGGTGTCACTTCGGTTCCCTCGTCATTCATCACATAATAGCTTCTGTTGATGTAGGCATTTACGGGGAAAGGATTTCCAACGAGATTCAGGCCTTTGAAAGCCGCATTGTCATCGTAGGCCAGATTGACATTCTGTGTCCCGTTTTCGTTGAAAGCACCCTTGAAGATGATGTTCACCTCACTCTCGTTGGCATACAGATAACCTTGGCCATTCGCAATAGTGAAATTGTTGACATTCGGGTCTTTGTAGTTTTGCCATTCGGCATCTTCGCTTTGGTCGAAACGATAAAGGTCGTATTTTGATGCCGTAATCAAGTTGTCAATGGCAGTCGGGTCTGTGTCTCCTGCAAGTGGAGAAGCAATGAACCGGTAGTTGCCGGTGCTTTCTCCATAGCTTGGAATGGTGGCGTAAGCCATTGGGTAAATTCTATCTTTGTAAGACGCCCAATTACCAGCAGTTTTATAGCTGTTTATTGATTCGTAAGGAACATAAATTGAGCACTTTGTAGCACCAAAAGCACCATTCCCTAATGTTGGCGGATTTGCTCTATAAATAATGATTTCTGTCAAGCCACTGCAATAGCTGAAAGCATATCTTCCAATGGATATGACGGAGTTTGGAATGGTCAGTGAACCTGTAAAGCCCCTACATTCATCGAAAGCACCATCTCCAATGGATGTTACAGAGTTGGGAATGTTCAGGGAACCTGTCAAACCACTACAATAGCTGAATGCCCAATTTCCAATTGATGTCACAGAGTTGGGGATGTTCAGGGAACCTGTCATGCCACAACTTTCGAAAGCACCATCTCCAATAGATGTTATAGAGTTGGGAATTATTGTGTTTTTGCATCCCGATATCAGCATGTTCGAATTGGTTTCGATGATGGCGTTGCAATTTTCTCTTGAATCATAAACTGTATTGCCTTCATCCACCACAATATGTTGAATATTGCTGCAAAATAAAAAAGCATTATTTCCAATGGATGTCACAGAACTGCCAATGGTTAGCGCCCCAGTGAAGTTCCAGCAGCCAGAGAAAGCATAATCTCCAATGGATGTTACAGAGTTGGGAATGTTCAGGGAACCAGTGAAGCCTTTGCAACCATCGAAAGCATAATCTCCAATGGATGTTACAGAGTTGGGAATGTTTAGGGAACCAGTGAAGCCATTGCACCCCACAAAAGCATAATCTCCAATGGATGTCACAGAACTGCCAATTGTCAGTGTCCCTGTGAATCCGCTGCAATAATAGAAAGCATAATCTCCAATGGATGTTACAGAGTTGGGAATGTTCAGGGAACCTGTCAAACCACTACAACGGCAGAATGCCCAATCTCCAATAGATGTTACGGCGCTGGGAATGGTCAGAGACCCAGTGAATCCGCTGCAATCATCGAAAGCATCATCTCCAATCGAAGTCACAGAATTGGGAATGGTCAGCGACCCAGTGAAGCCACTGCAACCCCTAAAAGCACCACTTCCAATTGAAGTTACGGAATTAGGAATGGTCAGCGACCCCGTAAAGCCACAACTACTGAAAGCATAATCTCCAATCGAAGTCACAGAATTGGGAATGGTCAGCGGCCCAGTGAAGCCACTGCAACTACTGAAAGCAAACTTTCCAATCGAAGTCACGGAATTGGGAATGGTCAGCGACCCCGCAAAGCCGCTGCAATCATCGAAAGCATAATCTCCAATCGAAGTCACAGAATTGGGAATGGTCAGCGACCCAGTGAATCCGCTGCAATCAAAGAAAGCATAATCTCCAATGGATGTCACAGAACTGCCAATGGTCAGCGATCCAGTGAAACCGCTGCAACCATAGAAAGCATAATTTCCAATGGATGTCACAGAACTGCCAATGGTCAGCGACCCAGTGAAGCTGCTGCAACCCTGGAAAGCATAATTGCCAACTGAAATCACAGAATTGGGAATGGTCAGCGACCCAGTGAATCCGCTGCAACCATAGAAAGCTTGACGTCCAATAGAAGTTACGGAATTGGGAATGGTCAGCGACCCAGTAAATCCGCTACAACCATAGAATGCATAATCTCCAATAGATGTTACGGCGCTGGGAATGGTCAGTGACCCAGTGAATCCGCTGCAACCATAGAAAGCTTGAGCTCCAATAGATGTTACGGCGCTGGGAATGGTCAGCGGCCCAGTGAAGCCACTGCAACCGTAGAAAGCACCACCTAAAATTGAAGTTACGGAATTGGGAATGGTCAAAGACCCAGTGAAGCCACTGCAACCGTAGAAAGCACTACCAATTGAAGTTACGGAATTAGGAATGGTCAGCGACCCATTGAAGCCACTGCAATTCTGTAAAACACCATGTTCAATTGAAGTTACGGAATTAGGAATGGTCAGCGACCCCGTAAAGCCTCTACAATTACAGAAAGCAAACTCTCCAATCGAAGTCACGGAATTAGGAATGGTCAGCGACCCCGTAAAGCCTCTACAATGATAGAAAGCATACTCTCCAATTTCTGTCACGGAATTTGGAATGACCAACGAACTGGAAAAGCCTTCACATTCATGGAAAGCATGTTTTCCAATGGATGTAACGGAATTCGGAATGGTCAGCGATCCCGTAAGGTTACTGCAACCCGAAAAAGCATAATTATCAATTTCAGTTACGGAATACAGAATCTCTTCATACTCCACTGAACTTGGAAGAACTATGTCCCCAACAGGTTTTTCATAACCGTTCCAATTATAGGATACGTTCGGGTAAGTCAGCTTTACGGTGTGTGCGCTGGAACTGATGATTTTGTAATACAATGTCTGTCCCGTTTCGCATACTGCCGAGAAGTCGTAGGCATAGCCTTTCGTCATTCCTGCCATACAAAGCAGCAGGATGAACAGGACACAACGGAGTGCCCTTTTCAGATGTAAAGTTTTTTCTTTCACTTGATTAATATTTAATGATTTGTGTTTTCATCTTTTATTCTTTTCCCGAGCGGGCAATAAAAAAACGTGGACTTTACTTTAAATCTCTGTTGTTAGCAGAAGGCCTTCGACTGCCTATGACACCACAACATTAATCAGTAAAACCCACGTGAAAACACGTGAGCGCGGCTTTACCGCTTGTGGTGTCATTGAAAAGTGTCGAAGTTCTCTGCTGACACAAGCATTATAAGCTAAACGCAGTTTATATATGTCAGATTCGGGATGTTATCTGTTCATCGGCGGAATTTTAGTTTGACAATTGTTTTCTGATTTGAAAGCACAAAAATAGTAATAATTTTATTCCGTGGTAGTAAAATCCAGTAAATGATTGAAAAATATGATGTTATCCTGTTAAATGTTGGTAATGTATGAGTCAGTCAAAATCTTCTAAAACTTGGCCACAAGTTGGCCACAAATCTTAATGCCAATTAGTTAAAAGACGGGTGTTGTTTTTGTAAAGTGTTGATAGTTATTATAATAGATAACAAAATGCAGCAATATGCAACAGAAAAAGAATTTCGGCCTCGGGTACTAAAAAAATCTGCAAGTTATTGATTGTCAATATTTGCGGATTTTTTCTTTTTTGTCCATTTAGCAAATTTGGACACATTTGGACACAAAATGATAGTGATTTTGGTTGGCACGCAAACAAAGCAACTATTAAAGTCATATTATTGACTAATAATCAATGCAATAATCTGAATGAAAGGCGTTTGTGTAGTATTAATTAGTCGTTGATTCCGTCTTTTTAGTCGTAAATCGTCAGAATCCAGGGCTAAAAACTTCCAAATACTGAAAAAACTCTTGTGTCATCGGGCCAATCGTCTTCATTTTTCAAAGGCGTTTGTAATCATCAAGACCTATGTTCAACGAGTACTTAACTTCCGATTGGGTGATAGCAAAGTTATCATTTGACACATTTTCAGGCAAATGCAGCATTACCAAATTATGTCCGCTCAAATCGTAATCCATGAAAAAAGGAAAGTATGGAGTTTAAGGCTGTTATTTATTTCGTAACTGTAAAACAGTCTATGCAAAAAAAGATGTACATTTGCAATGTGCAAAAGGCGCTGTTCGCAGATTCATAATAACCATCAATAAACGAAATGAAAATGAAAGAGTTTTTACAGAACAAAAGAGCTTTACTGTCATTCTTAATCATCCTGATGGCTGGACATTCTGTGTCTGTTCAGCGTCCGGCAGGCAAGAGCTTGCGTCGGCAAGGCCACATTCGTGTAGATTCGTGCAATTCGTGGTCCTTTCTCCACGTCCGGCAGGCATTTGTTTGTATCTTATAAGTATATAGATGGTATTTTAATTGTCTTACCGCAGTCCTGCATGGCGGTTGGCCCAGCGTTCGGTGTAGAAGTCGTGGTAGTCCTTGCCCTTGCCGTGGCGGTTGTACCACACGAGGTGCAGGGCCGAAGGCAGCCCGACGACGAGCAGGTAGAGCGGACCGAAGATCTTGGAGTCGACGGTGTGGCCATCGGCTTCGTGGCGGATGGTACACTCATCGTGGGCACATTCGGGGCACACGATGGCGAAGTTGCCGAGCGAGATGCCGCCGGCGCCTTTCGGCAGCCGCGCCTCCAGCACAAGGCAATAATGTCGGTAGTCGATGAGCCTAACCTGCTTCGAAAACAGCAGTATGCCCAGGGCGACAAGGTTCTGTGGCAGCTGCCAGAGAAAGAGGATGGGGAAGAGGAGCGTGCGGAGCATAAGGCTGTCAAATGTTTGCAACTACAAAAATACGCTATTTTTGAAAAAGAAGCAGTTTTCGTGAGGATTTATATGCCACTTTCTTTCAGCCACCACATCAAATGATAAAGTCGATGGTAGGATTGGCTTGAATTTCTATTTGGATTAAATGTTTCGTGTATAAATTTGATATATAATGTTTTTTGTTTATTTTTGCAGCGATTTATGAATTTGATAAAATACTTCAAAAATAGCTCTGATGAAAGAAAAACTGATTGTCGCCAATTTGCCTGTTGATTTCATGAATCTTGATGCTAAATTGCTGAAGGGGATTACGTTGGAAATGCGTGCCAACTTCAATTTCTTTCAAGCATCAATAGCAGGTCAGGAAATGATTTTGTTGCGGCCAAAGCAAGAAATACAACGCTATACGCCTTTGGCTTGCCAAAAGATGCAACTCTTGGTTGAGAAAGGTAATGGAAAGCCCAGCGCATTCTGGTTTAATGCTTTGGATTTCAACCAAAGGACGAGACTTGTGGAAAAAGGCGTTTATTTTATCGTTTCCGGTAAATACGCATTTTTGCCCAATATGATATTAAATAGTAGAAGCACAGGCAAACGTGCCACTGAGATTTCGGCGCCAGCTCAATATGTCTTGTTATACCATTTGCAGGAAGCATGTCTGGAAGGCCGCTGTGCCAAAGATCTTGTAGAGGTAATGCCATACAAATACAACACGCTCAGTTTAGCCATGCAGGTGTTGGAAGATTTAGGACTATGTTCAACAATACTGGGCTCAAACCAAGAAAAGAGGCTGCATTTTGAATTGCGGGGAGATGATTTGTGGCAACAATCTTTGCCTTTCCTGATGTCGCCTGTAAAAAAGCGTTTCTATTGTGATACGGTCCGTGACTTGTCACGTTATCCAAATGGCGGGATTAGTGCTTTGACGCATTATTCCAGATTAAACCCTGACAGGATTAAGACGATTGTGGCTGTGGAACGCGCGGAAGAGGCCAAGACTAACAATTTCGAAAGGATAAATTCGTGGGATGGCGCTATTATGGTGGAGATTTGGAAATATCCACCAATTGTCAGCGGAAATAATAATGTGGACAGACTTTCATTGGCGTTAAGCCTAAAAGATGACGATGACCCTCGTGTACACAAGGAAGTTGAACTTATGATAAAAGAATTATGGTTGAAGGACTGAATAAATTCAAGGAAACACTGGGAACATATTCCGAAAACTATGTGATTATTGGCGGGACTGCATGTAATGTGGTTTTGGAAGAAGCGGGAGCAGAGCCTCGCGTTACACATGATATAGATCTGATTGTAGTTGTGGAACATCTCACAAAAGAATTCGTGGCCAAATTTTGGACTTTCATACGCGATGGAGGCTACTCCGTTGAAAAAAGGAAGCGCGAGAACGAAGAGCCTGTTTATGCCTTATACCGTTTTAGTGAGCCAAAGGAAATAGGATATCCGATTCAAATCGAACTCCTTGCCCGACATTCTGATACTATTGGGGACCCGGCTGATGTCCACATTGAACCTATATTGCCTGATGATTATCATTATAGTCTTTCCGCTATAGTTCTTGACGATGATTTGTATTATTATGTTATTCAACATAGTGTGATTATAGGCGGATTGAAAGTGGCTTCCTTAGAGTCGCTAATTTGTTTAAAGGCAAGGGCATATTTGAATTTATTGCAAGAGAAGCGAGAAGGGAAGCATGTTAATAGCGACGACATCAGGAAACATCGTCGAGATGTGATGCTTTTAGTCGCAGCAAGAGCAGAAACAGAATCAATCAAAGTGCCCGAATCAATACATCAAACCATTAAGGGGTTTATTCATGTGGTTTCAACTGATGAGACTAAATCTGCACTTTGCAATTCCCTGCATATTAATAATGATTTGCTAACTATTTATCTGACATCACTTGGCGAAATGTTTGAAGGGGAACAATCATGAAAATCCAATACGCTTCCGACCTCCATCTCGAATTCCACGAAAACGGCTCGTGGCTGAAGGCGCATCCGCTGCCGGTGACTGGCGATGTGCTGGTGCTCGCTGGCGACATCGGCTATCTGGGCGACGATAACTACACGAAGCACACGTTCTGGAATTGGGCCGCCGACAACTACCGCGAAGTGATTGTTGTGCCTGGCAACCACGAGTTTTACAAGCATTTCGACATCGACACCCTGCATGATGGCTGGCAACTCGAAATCCGTCGGAATGTGCATTGCATTTACAATGGCGTCATTCATCTTTCCGATGACATCGATTTGATTGCGACCACATTATGGGCGAAAATTGCCATTCAGGATGCTTATGTGACCGAACATTACGTTTCCGATTTCTATCGTATTATGGCAAGCGGGGCGAAGCTTGACTTCGCACGTTTCAACGCTGAGCATGAGCGTTGCCTCGGTTTCCTGAAAGGTGCCGTTGCCGAAAGCCAAGCCAAGCATATCATCGTAGCCACGCACCATGTGCCATCCTATTGCTTGACCGACCCGGTATTCAAGGGCAGTCCAATCAACGGTGCTTTCACCGTTGAACTGTACGATTACATCGCCGACAGCCCGATAACCTACTGGATTTACGGTCATTCGCACCGCAACATTGATGGCATGATAGGCAAGACGCACTGCATCACCAATCAGCTCGGTTATGTCTTCCAAAACGAACACACCAGTTTCGATGGCGGCAAAATGATTGCCATTGAGGAATAGGCTTACACTTTTTGAAAAGCATTTCGCCCATCACCAACCACCCATCACCCATCACCAAATACCCAAAACCAAACATCAC
>JAZQPN010000435.1:0-1965 GCA_045628585.1 Bacteroidales bacterium
ACCGTGAACCCGCCAAACTTATGCTGCAAGGTAATGAAAACCTCATTTTTCCATTCGAAAGACTTCGTGTTATAGGTACGCCATAAATCATTGACATATTCACCATCCGACAAAGTGTCGTAAACAATGTGTGATCTTTCAGGATCGTATGACGAGAAAAAACCTACCGAAATCTCACCATCCTTAGAATATGGCCGATTGTAGATGACTTCGCCTTGAACGCCCGTATCCGAGGAACCGTTATTCCAATGGATGCCGCGCAACCTTTCAACCGGAGAAGTGTATTGCCTATAGGTTTCATCCTTGCCGTTAAAGCCAAAAGTATTGGCACTCACGCTGACCGAAAGATTATGGCCCTCATTATCAAATTTATGCTGATAATCCAAGCCGCCCATGGCAAATATATGAGAATTGTTCGACAAGGTGGAGTCCACATAATTGTAGCAACCTGGATTATCGACAAATTCCTCACGGAATGAAAAACCTGTCGAATTGTTTACGGAAAGCGAAGGGAAGCAATTGCCCCAGAATGACAGTTCGTTCATGCTGTCGATTTCGTAGGTGAGATTCAGATAGGCACCACCGCTATAATTTCTTGAAATGCTGTTAATTGAGTCATACTTATAACTGATAGTATCCCAAACATCGCCATTGGGCTGGCCAATCCATTGCTCACTTTTAAAATAGGACGTGTTTTTCGAATAGTTGAAATTGGCGTAGGCATTGATGGTGAGCTTCTCGTTTTGCCATACATACGACAGCCACGGACTCACGAAAGGTTTGGTGGAAGCATTCACGCCAAAGCTAAAGAATTCGTTTTTCTGCACTTTCGCGTTGGTCACAATGTTGATGATGCCGTCGGCCTTTGAGCCGTAGCGCGCCGAAGGATTGGTGATGACCTCCACGCGGTCGATGCTATTGGCGGGCAAAGTCTGGAGATAAGTCTTCAGGTTTTCCTCGTTCATGTGCGAAGGCTTGTCGTTGATCCAAACCTCGACGCTTGACGTGCCGCGCAAGGTGACATTGCCTTCCACATCCACCTCGACACCAGGCGCATTCTGCAAGGCGTCGGAAGCCGTACCCGTCTGAATGCTTGGGTCTTCCGCCACATTATACATCGACTTTTCGCCCTCGACGGCAAAAAGCGGACGTTTCTCCGAAATCACCACTTCGCTCAATCGGGTGGCGCCTTCGCTCATTTTCAGTTTGCCCAAATTGACGTTACCCGTCACTTCAAGCACTTGTTCGAAAGTCTGATAGCCGATGGCGGAAACCTTCAGATTGTAATTGCCTTTCGGGACACTTTGAAGGGCGAAAACGCCCTTGTCATCGGAAGCCGCGCCACTCACGAAAACGCTGTCAGTCTGACGGAAAAGACCCACATTGACAAAAGGAATGCCCTTGCCCCTTTTTTCATCGACAATAGTGCCAGAAACTTTATTTTGGGCGAAACCCATAGTGAAAACGCTCATCAGAAGAGCAAGAAAAAACAGTTTTTTCATTATCCGAAAATTTTGATTTGCAAAAGTACGTAAACTAAACTGAAAGACAAGGCAATTATTGCGTTTTGGCAAAACTTTCACCGAACCAATTTGCTTGGCTTCCAACAAGCCCGTATTTTCCAAAAACTGCGCCAAAATGAAGTATTCCCACAAAAAAATGTCAATTCAATACCAATTCCATTTCACGGCACTAAAACCTTCTATCTCAACCACTCATTCAGTTTGTCCTTGATTTCCTTTTGCGTGGCTGCATCGAAATTGGCAATCTTGGTGCCGTGCCCGCCTTCAGGCAAGACATAGCGCACAATGTTGTCGCCATTGACGTATTCTTCGCCGATGCCGACATAAAGCCAAGGATCGTAACTGCCATATAAGAACATATATTTCGCGTCGGTATTTCTAAGGAAAGCATCAACCTTTTCGTGCATGGCGGTCGAAAAACTGTCGCCGACAGGCTCAGGGA
>JAZQPN010000436.1:0-10931 GCA_045628585.1 Bacteroidales bacterium
GAGTGAAAGGTTTGTGGGGCCTTTTGGGCTTTTCAGCTGTTTTTGCTGTTGCTTCCGTCTGTGGACGCGATTTCTTCACCTGAAGTACATTGCCCTGAAATTCAGTTTCGTCGGTCTCGACAATGGCTTTGTAGGCTTCATTGTCGTTAGGCATTTCAACAAATCCGTAACACTTTGAGCGGCCCGTTTCATGATCCATAATGACCCTGCAAGAGGTGACGGTTCCGAACTGTTCGTAAAGGGCTTTTAAATCTTCTGTCGTCGTTTTGAAAGCCAATTTTGCTACAAATATCTTCATGTTTATGAGTTTTAAACGTGCAAATATACTTAAAAATAAATACGTTGCGCTTTTTTTTATGTTTTTTCAAAAAAAAATTGATTGGAATTGCCGATTTATAATAATAATGTAGAAAATTCGTGGAAAATCACTTCGTAAAACAAAAAAAACGGACCGCTTTTGCGACCCGTTTTCTTGTGGGGGAAGGTGGACTCGAACCACCGAACTCATCCGAGGACAGATTTACAGTCTGTTGCAATTGCCACTATGCGACTCCCCCAAGATTTTAAAGAACGTCTTCCTTTCGGATTTGACGCTGCAAAAGTACGTTTTTTTTCTTTTCATCGACAAAAATTTACGAATAATTTTCGCAATTTTGCAGCACTAAACTTTTTTGATATGAAATACGACTTTGATAAAATAGTGAATCGTGCTGATTCTAACTGCGTTAAGTATGATTTGAGGAAGAATGTCTTTGGCAATCCCGATGTGCTGCCGATGTGGGTGGCCGACATGGATTTTGAAACGCCCGATTTTGCCCGCGATGCCGTGAAACAACGTGCCGAGCATCCCGTTTATGGTTATCATTTCAAGGATGATGCTTATTTTCAGTCGGTTATCGGTTGGCTGAAACGTCGTCACCAATGGGAAGTGCAGCAGGAATGGATGTTTTTCACGCCAGGTGTGGTCTGCGGTTTCATGATGGCGGTCATGGCTTTGACGAAAGAAGGCGATGAGGTTCTGATTCAGTCGCCGGTTTATCCGCCATTCCATCATGCGGCAGGAAATCATGGCAGGAAACTGGTTTACAATCCATTGATTAAAGGTGAAACTGGTTATGTGATGGATTGCGAACTGCTCGAAAAACAGACTCAAACCGCAAAACTGCTGATTCTGTGCAATCCTCACAATCCTGTTGGCCGTTGCTGGACGCGCGATGAACTGACGCGTTTGGGCGAAATCTGCATGAAAAACGGTGTCACTGTAATATCTGATGAAATCCATTGCGATTTGGTACTGCCAGGCTTCAAGCACACGCCTTTTGCCTCTATCAATGAGGAGTTTGCGCAGCACAGCATCACTTTCCATGCGGCAAGCAAAACTTTCAATCTGGCTGGTTTGGCAACATCGACTTGCATTGTCCCAAATCCTGAACTTCGCGATTTGGTGAATGGCTACGTTCATTCCATGGAAGCCGATTTGGGCAATATTTTCGGGAAAGTCGCCACCCAAGCCGTTATGACACACGGCGATGAATGGTTAGGCCAGCTTTTGGATTACATTCAGGGCAATATCGATTATGTGTCTGATTTTCTGAAGAATAATCTGCAAAAGGTGAAATTCTTCAAGCCTCAGGCGACTTACATGATGTGGCTCGATTTCAACGGCTACGGCCTTTCGGAAGAGGAAATGTGGCGCAAAATGACGCAGGAAGCGCAACTCGGTTTCAACCGTGGCAGCGAGTTCGGCAAGGAGGGAACGAATTTCTTCAGAATCAATCTGGCTTGTCCGCGTGCTACGGTAGAAGAATCCATGCGCCGTTTGAAAGCTGTGTTTTGATAACTGATTTGTTGTTGATTTAGTGATAGTTAAGAAAAATCTGTAACGAAAAACAGTCGTCTTTTGCTTCGTTGAACGTATTGTCGTAAATGAAACGTAAATTGTCAAAAAACATAATTAGCTGTTTATTAACTAAATTTATGGATAATTTGCCTTTGACAGGAAAACAATGACTAATGTTTAGCGTGTTACAGTTTATTATTTAAAGGTTACTTAAACTACATTACGCCATATTTATCTGCCAGTAAGTCAAGAAGTTCGTCGGCTTGTGCCATGAATTGCGCGGCTTCGTCTTTCCATTCGGGATAGGTGTCTTGCACGCCACGCATTTCGTTCATTTTCGATAGGAAATCGGTGTCTCTTTGCAATTGTTTGAACATGGGCAGCATTTTGTGGCAAACGGCTTGTGCTTCAGTGCATTGGTCGTTTTCAATGCAATTGTTTAAGGCCATCAGGTCGTCAGCGGTGGAGTTGACAAACACTTTCAGGATGTTTTTGATGGCTTCGCAGTCGTTGCCCATCATGGCCGAAAATTCGGGGAAATCTTCTGCAAAATTGTTTCGGCTTTCCGTGTTTTGTTTTGCTCCTTCTTGTGTTTCGGCTTGACCGAAAATTTTCTCCAAGTCGCTGAGATTGAAAGGTTTCATCAGGAAACCATCAAAACCTTCTTCTTGGGCGATGGTTTGGTTGTATTCAGAGCGTGCCGTCATCAGCAGGACGGGTTTCGTGGCGTCTTTTTCCTTGAAAAGATGGAGAATGTCGTTGCCTGTCACGGCACCCATTTCACGGTCGGTGAGGATGCAATCGAAAGGTGAAACGTCTTCAAGGGCGGCTTCGACGTCAGCTTTCGAGCGACATGGAATGGCTTTGTGTCCGAGGCGCCGCAGCATGTTGTCGGTCACGGAAAGCAAAGTGTCGTCGTCGTCAATAATCAGTATGTTTTTTGATGAGTGAACTGCAATTGGCTCGTTTTGAGGTTCTTTCTGCAATTCGTATTCCACAGGAATTTTCACGGTGAAATGCGTGCCTTCGCCGACTTCCGATTCCACGTTGATGTCGCCTTCAAGCAAATCAACGAGACCTTTCACCACCGAGAGACCGTAACCGCTTCCTTCTGCAAGCGTGTTGTATGTGTCGATGCGCACAAAAGGCGTGAAAATTTCGTTGATTTTGTCAGCGGGAATGCCAACGCCGGTATCGGTGATGTGGAAAACGATGTGGCTGTTCTCGAAACTTACCTTGAAATCGACATTGCCTTCCAAAGTGTATTTGATGCTGTTTGAAATCAGATTGCTCGCTATTTGCTTGATTTTCAATCCGTCGGAAATAGCCGTAAGATTGTCTTTTACAGAAGTGGAGTAGTGGAAGACCAGATTTTTTTTCTGCGCAATAGGCTCAAACATGGTGGCGATTTCGCCGCACAAGCGGTTGATGTTGAACGGATTCTTCTCCACTTTCAGTTTGCCCTGTTCGAGGCTCGAGAAATCCAAAAGGTTGGTGAGAAGGTTGAGAATGTGGTCGGCTGACTGCTGTATGGAACTGATTTCCTTTTCGTTACCTTCGGCATCCATCAATTCGACATTGCCCATGATGGAAGTCAGTGGTGTCTTGATGTCGTGCGAGACGGAAAGCAGCAGCTTGTGGCGGCTTTCCATGATTTCTTCGGTCTTTTTCTTGGCTTCTTCGGCGGTGCGACGGGCGCGGTAGGCCTTGTTTACATCGCTGAGAATCAATGCGACAAAGATGACGATGAGAATCATGACCACGGTGCCGATGACCAAGGACAGACGTGTGTTTTTTTCGATGATGATTTCGCTTTCTTCGATTTCCCTAACGGACGAATCGAGAATGTCCTGATTGAGATTGAGCAGCAAGGTGGAAATCTGTTCTGACAAAAGATTGTCGTCGCGGATGAGTTCGTTGGTCTTGGCCTCAAATTCCTTTACTTTGGCCTGATATTCGCTTTTTGCCTTGACTGACAGTGTTTTAATGTCGTTGATCAGGGCTTGTGAAGTTGTGTCAGCTTTTTGCTGCGGCAAGGTGTCGATGCGTTGCGTGGTGATTTGCACAATGCTGTCCTCTTCAGCCGGATTGAACACGTTTCCAACACGTTGCCAGAAATTCTTGTGCCCTTTAGGCTTGTGAATGATGGTGTCTTTGGTGACGGTGGTGACGTGAATTGGTTCAGGTGCCTGCGAAGGCGTATATTCACTGATGGCATTGTCGATTTCGGCTAACGGGTCGTAATAATAGAACTGCCGTGAAAGCACATAACTGATTTGCCCCTTGCGCTGAATCAGGTTCTGAATGTCGGCCAAACGTTGCGCGTTTTCTTCGCTCGGGTCGTTTTCAATCAGCGAATCGCAAATGCATCTGATGGTTTCTGTGTGTGTGCGGAACTGCCTCAAATACTTTGAGTTGTCGGAAAAAGCAAAGAGATTGGCTGACGTTTGCGCTTCGTGGACTGACTGCGTGAGTTCGTTGGTCAGGGCGAGAGCTCGGTTTTGCTTGTTGATGTTGAGCCGTTGGTTCATGATTGAATTGCGCAGACCATAAACGTACGATAGAATGAAGCAGCAAGCTGCAACGATGAAAATGTTGATGATGACCACTTTCCAGCTTGTCTGCCGCTCATAAACGCGCTTTTTGTTTTTCTGTTCCGACATAATGGCGCAAAAGTACGGATTTTTCCTATTTTTGCACAAAATTTAATTCAAATGCAAATCTATGTCAACGAGGTCGAAATGACCATTTTCGATGGTGCGCGCGTGATTGATGCCGCCAACCGTTTTATCAACGAATTCGAACTTTACGAAAAACTGCGCCGTCTCTCGGTGCGCGATGCTTATGGAAACAGGCTCGGCCTTGATGGTGAGCTTCATGAGGGCAGCAAAATCTTCTTGGACTGATGGATGTTGAGCTGTCGGATTTGTATTTTTTGCTGAATTTCAATTTTTTATAAATAATACCTAATCATGAAACGTCATTTCCTGTTTTTCATTTCCCTCGTATTGCTATGCTCCTGTGGAATGAACCATAATAATGGCAATGCCCGATCGGATTCAAAATCTGGTTCAAACCTTGAAAAAGAAATTGTCATTCTGAGTGTCAACGACATGCATTCGAGCATTGACATGTTTCCACAGTTTGCGGCTTTGGTCGACAGCTTGCGCAATGTTTATCCCGACATGCTTCTGTTTTCGGCTGGCGACAACCGTACAGGCAATCCGGTCAACGACCAGTACAATCCTGTGAATCACCCGATGATTGCATTAATGAATAAGGTGTGTTTCGATTTGTCGGCGGTTGGCAACCACGAATGGGACGCTGGAACCGATAATTTGCATCAAAACATCGAACAGGCCTATTTCCCTTTCGTTTGTGCCAACGTGACACAAAAAGATGGCCTGAATCTTGATATTAAGCCATACGTTATGCTTGAAAATCAAGGCATAAAAATTGCCGTCGTCGGCATGATTGAGGTGCGTCACGATGGCATTCCGGGCGCGCATCCTTCCAATCTGACTCAGGTCAGCTTCAGGAAAGCAATTGATGCAATGCCTGAATATCAGCATCTTCGCGAACAGTGTGATGTGATGATTGTTCTTTCTCACCTTGGTTTTGAAGACGATGTGGAGTTAGCCCAAGCCAATCCTTATCTGGATGTGATTTTAGGCGGTCATTCCCACACGTTGGTTGAATTTCCGACCGAGCATAACGGCGTGTTGGTCACTCAGGCAGGCTCACATCTGAAATATGCAACCTTGACCAAAATTAAGGTGAAAGATGGCAAGGTCATCGAAAAGAATGCCGTTACGCTTGATGTCAAGGCGTTTCGGAAAATCAATAATGAAGTCAAGGTCATGGTTGACGGTTACAACGATTCGCCGACCTTGAACGAAGCCATTGGAACGGCTTTGACGAAATTCGAGAATCCGGAAGAACTCGGCTGTTTCATGACCGATGCCATCCGTGAGATTTCGGGTGCCGATTTCGCTTTCCAAAACACCGGCGGCGTGCGCATTAACTATCTGAAGAAAGGACCGATTACGGTTAAGGACATATACACGATTGATCCGTTTGGCAACGACATCGTCGTTTTTGAAATGACGGGGCAGCAAGTCAAAAATTACATCGTCAACTCATATCGGAAAAACGGCGGCTATCCGTCATACGTCTCTGGCATGACCTGCGAGATGCAAACTGACGGAAAATTAGGCGTTTACGTTACGACCGATTCGGGCCGTTTCTCCACAAAAGCGACTTACAAAGTGGCGATGAACAGTTATATGGCTTCAACCGTGCATTTCGAGAGCCTCGACGATGGCCAAAGCCAATACATGACCTCCGAAGAAATGATGATTGAGTTTTTGCGTCGTCATAAAACAGTTGATTATCAAGGCGTAACAAGAACGAAGTAAATTTCTTTTGTTTAGTTAAAACACTTTTTGTATTTTTGCAGCCCTAAATTTGAAAGGAAAAGATGAAGAAAGTTTTGTCGATTTTTGCAATGGCTTTATTATTAGTCAGTTGCCATCCCAAAAAGGAAGTGAAATTAATTGATGCCGCTAATTTCAACAAGGAAGTTGACGGCAAACAGGTTTCGTTGTATACCATGCACAATGGTGACATTACCATGCAGGTGACCAATTTCGGCGGTCGTGTCGTTGCCTTGTGGATGCCTGATTACCGTGGCAGTTTCGAAGACATTGTTTTGGGTTACGATAACATTGACAAATACCTGAACAACGAAGGTGAACGCTATCTCGGAGCCGTGGTTGGCCGTTGCGCAAACCGCATCAGCAATGCTTCGTTCACTTTGAATGATTCTGTCTATAACCTGCCGAAAAACGATGGCGAAAACACTTTGCATGGTGGCTTGAAAGGTGCCGACATGATTGTTTGGGATGTCGTTTCGTCAAACGACAGCGTCATCGAAATGCACGCTTTCTTCGCTGACGGTGAAGATGGTTTCCCTGGAAATCTTGACGTAACAATGTCATATACATTGACTTATGACAACCAGTTCCAAATCCGTTACCGCGCTACGACCGACAAGACCACGCTTTGCAACTTCTCGCATCACTCCTTCTTCAACCTGAAGGGCGAAGGCAACGGCAACATCCTTGATCAGGAATTGCAAATCAACTCACGTTACATGACTTTGATTAACGACAAGCTCACCACAACGGGCAAGTTCTCTGGCGTCAAGGAAACGCCTTTCGATTTCCGTGAAAAGCATGCCGTTGGTGACCAGATTGCCGCCGATGACGAGCAGATTTCCTATGCAAAAGGCTATGATCATAACTGGATCATTGATAAGAGCGACCCTAAAGCCTACACTTGGAACGCCACCTTGACCGACCCGAAGAGCGGCCGTGAAATGCAGGTCTGGAGCGACCAAATCGGTTTGCAGTTCTACAGCGGCAATTTCTTCGATGGAAAATGCAAGGGAAAGAGCGGAAAGTCTTTGAATTATCGTGAAGGTTTAGCCCTTGAAACTCAGTACTTCCCGGATGCAATCAATCACGAGACTTTGGCTCCAATGCCAATCCTCAATCCTGATGAAGAATATCATCAGCTGTGCATCTATAAGTTCATTGTGAATCCTAAGTCAAAGAAAAGATAATACTGACAACTTTTTCATAATTTTACTGGGGCCTCAATTTGATTGGGGCTTTTTTTGAATCGAAACCGTTTGATAAACAGTAAAACATAAATTATTCCAATGAAAACTAAAATGATGATGGCTGTCATGGCAGCAGCCTTAATGCTTCTCAGCGCTTGCCATAAGGAACCGATTGAACCGACGCGGAACCATATCAGTTTTGAGGTCGTCAGTCAAACACAAGGACAGCAGTTTTTTGTGAGCAATATCGAACAGGCTCAAATCTCCCCAATTTGTGTCGACATCTGTATGCGGCAGCAAAATAGCAATTATAATGATTTTTTGGATGTTTGCCGTGACGATGTAATTGATGTGCCTGATTCACTGCTGTTTTTGGTTGACAGTTTGGAAGCCCGCATGAACCGCCGCATTGATGACATGGGCTTGGATTTCCCTTTCAATCAGCCGATTCCGCTGGCAAATTCGAAGATGTTGGCTTGGGATCAGGCTGCAGGCTTTACGCTTGGAACCTATATTTTCATCGATTTCGAGATGTTGAAACTGTACTATGACTATGATTCACAAAATGGTACAAGTTATGCTGAGACTTTGTTATGGCATGAATTCTGTCATGTTCTGGACAGATTGTATCCGGATTACCGTAAACAGTTTTATGCATTGATTGGCTTTGAAATCCTGTCAAATGAAATCCCGATTCCTGAAGATGTGAAGAACACTTTGATTTATAATCCTGATGTCAACCGCCATGATTCTTATGCCAAATTCAACATTAATGGGGAGGATAAGAATTGCATGTTAGTTACGCGCTGCCCTGACAGTGTTTATATGCTGGGCGAGGGCCTGATGGATTATTTTACCAGCAATAAGGGAATCTATCTGCTTGCCCTTGACGAAAACCTTGAACCTTATAAAGTTGATGGACAATGGGCCATGCATCACGCATCGGAGGTCTCGAATTTCGATTATGTCATGTCGAATGGCAATACCAACTATTGTGTCGACCCTGAAGAGTGCATTGCCGATAACTTTTCGTTTGCCGTCATGCAGGACCAGTCGTGTCCGAATCAGGAACTGCTGAAACGGATTCTGGAAGTGCTTTCCAAATGATGTCGCTGAAAATCAAAAAAATAAGAGCCTCGATTGTTCGAGGCTCTTTTAGTATATGCCGAAATTGTCGCTGTTTTGGCAGTTTCCTGTATTGTTGAATACGATTTTGAAGCGCGAAGCATAATCGTCAGTCTTGGCATCAAAAGTGTAGCTCGCTGAGCCTGTCGAAGCGACAGCATCCAGCAAATCCACATCGGTTCCCGTCAGATTATCCACCAAATGCAAATAATTGACATTCAGGTTCTCTGTATTGATGGCAATGGTGTATGTCCCGTTTTTTGCCGCTTTGAAACTGACTGGCATTTCGTTGACTGTTGGGTTTGCCGAAACGACGGAGAAATGGCTCCCTTCTTGCGGAATGTAAAGTTGTGTCAGATTCTCGTTGAGCGTGAATTTTTCCATGGTACATCCTTCATCGAAACGGATTCTGACGCGGTCGATGTCGTTGCCCTGGTTGCCGCTGACGGATAGATTGATTGAACTGTTGCTTGTTAAAGGTGCTGATTTGCTGAAAGTTACGGAATGTGATTCTTCTGTTGCTTTCACAAAAACGGCTTCACATGGCTTGATGGTATGGTTTTGTGTTTCGTTGAGGATGACTTTGTCGTTGTCAATGATGTAAAAGTCCTGGTTGATGTAGGCTTGGCATACAAAAGGATTGCCGACCAAATTGAATCCATTCAGGACATCGGCTTGATGACTGAGGCTGTTAATCGTAAAATCGTTTTCAGATGGCATCAATGTGCCTGAAAACAAGAGCGTTTGGTCGCTTTCGTTGGCGTAGATGTAACCCGTAGTGATGCTTAGGTTGTCGTTTGTGTTTTTCTGGTTGATCCAGTAATGTGTTGGTTCGTCGTAAGTATACAAGTCGTAAGTTCCTGTCTTTACGTAGCTTGTATCGCACGAAGCGACAGGTGAGGCCAGAAAATAGAAGTTGTCTTGTTCGCTGGAATAGCCTTCAATGTCCTTTTCGACCGTTGCCGCCACATTTGCCGTGCTGTGAATCAGCTGACCACCATCTTTTATGATGAGATTTTCTGCATCGGTATTGACTAAAGTTTCTGAAACCGTGAGCTTTGCGTCAGGACGAATGGTACAATGGTCGAAGGGAAAAAGGGTGAGGGAGGTCAATTCGGTGTCTTCCTGAATGTCGTAGTGTTCGCTTTTGATGAAAAGGCAAATGTCGTTTTGACCGGAAGAATAACATGAAAAAAGATTGCTGCTGTTGTTGTAGCGGATGGTATTGCGCGTATTTTGGCCTTGCGCAATGATTTCAGCATTGTCATCGGAAATCGTTATGCTCCAACAGGCATTGCCGTCAATTGTGCTTTCTCTCCATAGATAATTATTTGAACTGCTTGCGGCATAAAGGTAGCCTTGGCCATCGTTGAGTGTCCATGCACCGAAATCGCCGCCTAATGTCAGTTCGTAGGCGTCGCCTTTGTCGGCAATGATGTCTGCTGTGCAACTAATTGGAACTGCTGATCGGTTGTTGGCATTTTGTTCTCCCAAGGCTTTCGTTTTACTGGCATCCACAATCAGGTATTTCCTGCCGGAAATAAGTTGGTTTTCTGACGTAACAAGATGATAGTCAGTAATGAAAGGGGCTTCTGCGGGCTTGAAAGTGGCGGAAACCGTTACTTCGCAATTGGGCATCTCAAATTGGTTTTCGGTGACCGAAATTTCATTGCCGCTACAATCCGTTACGATCCATTCGCTAAGCTCGTAATTATCATCAGGATAAGCTGTTAAGGTCACTAATTCTTCGAAAATGGCTTCCGTTTTGTCTGCCGAAATCTCTCCATGAGGCAAATCCGTGGCGCAAATAATGCTGAATTGCGGCAGCCATTGTGCATAGAGTGTCACATCGTTAAATAAGGTGATTTGTGCGCCATCGGCATAAAAAGTTCCTGTTCCGTTGGCTTCGGTGTTCCAGCCGTCAAAGACATGGTTTTCACGGACAAAAGTGTTCTGTGTAATGTTAGTTGCTTCATTTTCATTGATTTGCTGGTCGTTCATCGTGCCTTCGCCGCCATTTGGATTGAAATGAAGCGTGTGCTGCATCGCGGTTCCGTCGCTTGTTTTCTTGTAGAGTTGAATGGCATTTTGTCCGGTGTATGACGATGATTTGTAATAGCGGAAACGATTTTGGTCGCTTGCTGAATTGTATCTTAAATGGGAACCGCCGGAACTGATAATGTCGATGTTGCCATTGTTATAGTCTATTGAATTTGAGAAAATTGTAGATTGAGAAGATGATAAGCTGTTTGAATTTGATGTGTTTCCAATATAATAGCCGCTGGCGCTTTTAATTGAGTATCCGCCTTCTGTAGGTGCAATGGTGAATTTTGCGGCATT
>JAZQPN010000437.1:0-1968 GCA_045628585.1 Bacteroidales bacterium
ATTGGCGCCATCAGCAACCTGAACATCAACCGCACGCCATCTGAAAACGAGCGTTTGGTCACAACCATTGAAGTGCTGCAGGAAGTGTTTTCGATGGTTTTGGTGGATGCCAAAATAGAAAGCGGCGCAGAGGAAATCGTCAGGGCACAAATGAAAATAGCATTAACCGACATTGATTCGCAAGACTGATGGAAAAGAAAACCTTGACAGCGAGCAAAACCTTCGACATCCGTTTCAGCGAAGTGGATTCGATGAACGTGGTGTGGCACGGCAACTATGCCATTTATTTCGAGGATGCCCGCGAGGAATTTGGCCGCAAGTTCGATTTGGGCTATCTCACCATGTATGGCGAAGGCTATTATGCACCATTGGTGGAACTGTCGTTCAAATACAAAAGTCCGATTATCTACGGCATGAAGCCTGAAATCACGATAACCTACACGCCTACCGAAGCAGCGAAAATCGTTTTCGATTACGAAATCCGCGATACGGTTTCGGGGCGCATATTGGCCTCGGGCCGTTCCGTGCAGGTTTTCATGACGCTCGATTACAAAATGGTGCTGACCAATCCTGAATTTTTCGTGCGTTGGAAAAAAAGATGGGAGATTGAAGCATGATAGTGAAAATTGCCGATAACATCGTTTCGCCATTGGGCTTGACTTCCGAAGAAAACTATCAGGCAGTCAAGTCGGGACGCTCCGAACTGAAGCGTTACGAAGGAAAATGGGACATTCCCGAGCCTTTTGTGGCTTCGTTGCTGCAAAGGGAAAGAGTGGAGGCCGAAACGGAGAGATTAGGTTTGGAAAATGGCTACACTTTCTTTGAAAAAGCAGTGATTTTGTCCATTTCCAAGGCTTTGGAAAACACCGAAATTGATGCTGCTTCCGAAAAGGTGCTTTTTGTCTTCTCGACCACCAAAGGCAATGTCTATCTGCTGGATAAGAATCAGAAAGGCTTTGCCGAAGATAGGGTCTTGCTGGGTGTCACGGCAAAGGTAATTACTGGATTTTTCCATAATCCGAATACACCAATTGTCGTATCAAACGCTTGCATATCAGGTGTTTGCGCACAAATCGAAGCCATGCGAAACTTGCAGTCGCATAGTTTCGAAACGGTGATTGTGGCGGGTGCCGACATACAGTCGCCTTTCATCATTTCGGGTTTCCAGTCGTTCAAGGCTTTGTCGCCCGAACCCTGCAAGCCGTTTGATGCCGACCGTCATGGCTTGAATCTTGGTGATGCGGCGGCTACTATTATTTATACAAACAAGGAAAATCCATCGTCCGACGAATGGGTTACCGTGAACGGTGCCATCCGCAACGATGCCAATCATATTTCGGGTCCATCGCGCGAAGGCGAAGGCAGTTTCAGGGCGCTTCGAGCCGTTTTGAAGGATTTCGACAAGGAAAAAATCGCTTTCATCAATGCCCACGGAACGGCCACGCCTTATAACGACGAAATGGAATCGATAGCCATTGAAAGGGCCGGCTTGTCGCAGGTTCCCGTCAATGCGCTGAAAGGCTATTATGGCCACACGATGGGTGCCGCCGGCGTGTTGGAATCCATCCTCTCGATGCGCGCCATCGATGATGCCAACATATTGGCAACCAAAGGTTTTGACCGTATTGGCGTGACGCATCCGCTGGTGCTTTCGAATGAAAACAAGCCGACGGAAAAGAAAGCTTTCATCAAATTGCTGTCGGGTTTCGGCGGTTGCAATGCAGCCATTTTGTTTGCGAAAGGAGCTTGCCTATGAAACTGAACAATTGGATTCGTATCACCGATGAGACAGTGGTTTTCAATGGCGAGAAACTGCCACACGAAACCACAGGAAACGCTTTATTGACAGAACTTTACCGAAATCATATAGGCGATTATCCGAAGTTTTTCAAAATGGATGCCTTGTGCAAATTGGGTTTTGTGGCTTCCGAGTTTTTGCTCGGCAAGGAAGAAAACCGTTTTGTGCCG
>JAZQPN010000438.1:0-2440 GCA_045628585.1 Bacteroidales bacterium
GCTTATTTTAACTTCAACGGATAAAACAATGATATTTAATAAGATATAAAGATAAAATAATTCCCCTATGAAAAAAGCATTTCTTATTTTTCTGCTTGCCTTTTGCATGACTTCTTTCGCCCAAAACACGCACATCCTCCCCACTCCGCAAAGCGTGGAATGGCAAGATGGCGATTTCGATTGGAACAAAAGCAACATTGCCTTGGCTTACGACAGGTCAAACAGCGAAATTGATGCCTTGGCAAAGCAATTTTCAGAAGAAATAAACGCCATCCATCCAACAGACATGACATGGCAAAAAGGCATTATGAAAGGTCAGGCTTTTATTGAGTTCAGCCTTATCGACCACATCGAACATCCTGATATTGAGAATGAAGAACAAGCCTATCGTCTGCAAATCAATTCCAATTTCATTCGTTTGGAGGCGACCACAATCACAGGCTTGTTTTACGCCACACAAAGCCTGAAACAACTCTATCGTTATGAATATTTGGATTCGAATGATGGCTTTGTCTATCTGCCTTGCATGACCATCACCGACTGGCCGAATTTCAAGTTACGCGGCTGGCAAGACGACATTTCGCGCGGTCCCATTGTCACGATGGATTACCTCAAACGGCTGATTCCGCAAATGGCGGAATGCAAAATTAATTTCTTCAGTCTATACACAGAGCACACTTTCCGCACCGAAAGCCATCCCGATGTGGCACCGATCGAGGCTTTCACTGCTGATGAAATCAAGGAATTGGAGGCATTTTGCAAACCTTATCATATTCAAATCATTGGCAATCAGCAATGTTTCGCCCATTTTGAAGAGATTCTGAAAAATCCGTTTTACGATGACATCGCCGATGCTCCCGACAACGTAAATCCCGGCACGGAAAAGACTTACGCATTTTTGGAAGACCTTATTAAAGAAGAAGCAGAAGCCTATTCTCACCCGCTTTTCAATATCAATTGCGACGAAACCGAGAGCCTCGGCAGCGGAAAAGCCAAAGCTTACGTCGATTCAATTGGTTCAACAACAGCTTATTACAAGCACATTAACCGCGTAAACCAAATCGTAAAGAAATACGGCAAACGCGCCATGATGTGGGGCGACATTGCTGACGCTCACCCTGACATTTTGGAAAACCTCGACAAAGACATCATCCTCATTGCCTGGAGCTATGCCGCTCGCAACAGTTTCGATGAATTTTTGGAGCCATACGTTGCATCAGGCCATGAATTTATGGTGGCACCGGGTTGCAGCATGTCGGGTCGGGTTATGCCTTACTACCGTGACATCTCTTACAACATTCCAAATCTCTGCCGCGACGGCTATCGCAAAGGTGCCATCGGTGTGATGAACACCTGTTGGGATGATTTTGGAGAATCATTAATTAACAGTGCCGTATTTTATCTAGCCTATGGTGCCGAATTGAGTTGGAATCCAATTAAAAGCACAGATTTTTGGCTAGCATTTTACGAAGAAATACACCGTAAAATCTTTGAGAATTTCTCATCTCATTTTTTGGGCTATACTTCTAGCTATCTATACCAAGAACTACTTGAGGTATCAAATTTATCGGGAGACATAGAAATTGGGAAATTTTCTTCAATGACCGAAAGCATGACACCATTCTATCCAAGCCAAGTAAACGACTCAACCGAAGCCTTTTATAAAGAATTATTATCAATATGGTTCACATCGGAAAATAAAAATTCAAACATTGAGTATTGCCTCTATAATGCGCAAAAATACGCACAATGGAACGCAGACATCTTTGACAATGCCCTATATGCCGTCCATCGCATCAAATGGTGCGCCAAACGGAATATTGCCCGCTGCCAACTTTACAGGACTTATCAGAATCCAAATGCAGCGAATATTGCCGAATCGAAACGGCAAATCAACGAGCTCATTGACGAACTGCACGCCCTAAAATGCGAATACATCAAGGTTTGGGAAATTGAAAGCCGCCCGTATTGGTTAGACGTGAATATGCAGAAATATGATGATGTCGCCAGAGAATTGCAGCAACTTGAATATCTGCCATTTATTGAATCAACGCTTAATGAAAAAGGTCAAACCGCCGTCATGCTGCGTACAATTTACAACGACAAAGAAATTCATTATACCATTGACGGAAAGGAAGTTACAAAAGACGACTCTATTTATCAAGAGCCTATCACAATCACGCAATCCTGCCTTGTGAAAGCGAAATGTTTTGATGAAACCGGCAAAGCCATTGGCAGCGAAAGATATTTCCTCTATCACAAAGGCATGGGCAAGTTCAAAAATCTGAACAGCGTGGTTGGCAACTACCGTCCTGAATATTCTGCTGGAGGCGATAATGCTTTGATTGACGGAAATTTAGGCAGCAACGATTACAAAGACGGACATTGGCAAGGCTTCTACGGCACCGATGCCGACCTCGAACTCGATTTCGGTCAAAAA
>JAZQPN010000439.1:0-2297 GCA_045628585.1 Bacteroidales bacterium
GCTAACAGTTTGATTGCAAGTAAATTGGACCTTGATTTCAGTGGCGCTTCATGGGCGCAACTGAATGGCTTGGCTGAGAATCTTGAACTCGATTTTTCAGGCGCTTCGGAATTGAGAACAGAAGTCGTTGACCATCATTATGCCTTTGCATGTACGAATTGCGAGAGTGCTTTGAGTGGCGCCAGCAAGGCTAATCTTCATTGCGATGGCAGAATCTATGGCTCGTTGAGCGGAAGCAGCGAGATTCGCTACACGGGCGATGCCAACACTGAAAACTGCCATTTGTCGGGCGATTCAAAAGTCATTCACAAAACATTCTGAAATGCCGGAACATAATCGGGGAAATACCGAGCGCCGCATTAAGGATGCGGCACTCGGTATTATCGAAGAGCAGGGATTTGATGCCTTGGGAATCAATGCCATCGCCGACCGCGCCAAGTTGTCGAAGGTGTTGATTTATCGTTATTTCGATTCGATTGAAGGCCTGATTACAAAAATCATCGAAGAACAAGACTATTGGATAAATATCGAAGTGGGAGAGACTGCTGAAGATGACCCGGTCGAGCAAATCAAATCGATTTTTCATCGGCAGGCCCAAATGCTCCGCGATAATCCTATTGTCCGGAAATTCTATATTTGGGAACTAGAAAGCAACAATAAGATTACCCAACATTTGCGCACCGAGAGGGAAAACGGCAGCGTCAGAATCATCAGCCACTATGCCAATCTTTTAGGACTTGAAGAGGAAAAGGTCCAAGTGCTTGGCGTATTGTTAACCAATGCGCTGGTATATACGGCTTTACAAATCGACAGCTCGCCCAAGGCCTACCTTGACCTCGAAACCGAGAAAGCCTGGAACCGCATTACTGATTGCATCGATTCGTTGTTGGAAATATGGATTAGCAGGCAAACCAAAAAATAATTACCTTTGCAGTCAATAATTTGACTGACAAATATGGAATTCAAGACTTACAATTATGGCGAAGAGCAGCTTTTGGCCCGTATCGACCAAATCGTTGCCGAACAAAAAGCCATTTCCAACGAAAAGGAATCTTATAAGACCATTTTCCAAAGCATCGATTTTACGACTTTGGAAGCCTTCGATAACGAAGGGAGAATCAATGAGTTTTGTGCCAAGGCATTGGCTTTCCCGAAGCAAGAACCGTACCTTTCGGTACCAGCCATTTGCATTTACAGTCCATTCGTGAAGCAAGCCAAGCAATTGCTTGCGGGCAGTGGCATTCATGTCGCCACCGTGGCTTGCGCTTTCCCTTCAGGACAAATGCCATTCGACTTGAAGGTCAAGGAAGTGGAATATTGTGTCGGGCAAGGCGCCGACGAAGTGGATATGGTCATCTCGCGCGGCACTTTCCTCGCCGGAAACTACGATCAGGTCTTCAACGAAATCAAGACCATCAAGGCGACTTGCAAGGATGCGCATCTGAAAGTCATCCTCGAAACGGGTGAATTGAAAACCGTTCAGAACATCCGCAAAGCCAGCGAATTGGCCATTCTGGCAGGTGCCGACTTCATCAAAACTTCAACGGGCAAGGTGCCTGTTGCCGCCACGCCTTTGGCTGCCATCATCATGATTGACACGATTAAGGAATATTATGAAGCCACGGGCAAAAAAGTAGGTTTCAAACCTGCCGGTGGCATGAAGACGGCTGAAGATGCCATGACCTATTTTTATTTGGTGAAAGGTATCCTTGGCGAGCAATGGCTTAACAAAAACCTCTTCCGCGTTGGCACCAGCCGCCTTGCCGGACAAATCATAGAACTCATTAAGGAATAAAGCAACATGGAAGACATACTTTACATCACTCATAGCGAAGAGATTACCATTCAGCACAAAGACACTGCTGCCGTTTACGGTTCCGGCGCATTGGAAGTTTTTGCCACACCTGCCATGATTGCCCTGATGGAAATGACCTGCCTGAAAAGCGTGAAAGACAAGATTGGCGGCAGCAACACCACCGTCGGCACAAAGGTAAACATCAGCCATTTGAAAGCAAGTCCCGTAGGAAATGTCATCCGTTGCGACTCAAAACTCATAGAGATTGACCGTCGCCGTTTGGTCTTTGAAGTGAAATGCTACGATGGCGAAAACCTCGTCGGCGAAGGCACACACGAAAGGTTTATCGTTGACAGCGAAAAGTTTATGAGCAAATTTTGAATAAAAAAGCAACTTTCGTGACTTACAGCAATAATAGCAATATCCTTCTGGATGTTCCTGCATATCCTGATGTCGATGAAGACCCATTCACGGTCAGCATCACGCCTAACCCGGTGAAGGG
>JAZQPN010000440.1:0-3032 GCA_045628585.1 Bacteroidales bacterium
GGCAAGAAAATCAGAATAACTTCAAAGCCGGCACATTCATTGCTTCTTGAAACCGAAGGCGAAACCCTGACCAATTCGCCATTCGATTTCGAGATGATGCCAAAGGCAATCAATATGCTCGTCAAGCAAAATGCCGGAAGAAAAGCACATAACGGAAAATCCTAAATATTAAGACATTATGATAAACATTGATCAAGTAAACTTTGAAAATAAACGCGTTGTCGTCCGCGTCGATTTCAACGTCCCGTTGGACGAAAACCTTAACATTACCGACGACACCCGTATGCGTGCAGCCATGCCAACCATCCAGAAAGTCATCAACGACAAAGGCATGATCATCCTGATGTCGCACCTTGGCCGCCCAAAGAAAAACCCAGATCCTAATTTCTCCATGAAGCCGATTTTGGCCCATCTGAAAGAACTTGTCGGAAAAGACGTAGCATTTGCCGAAGATTGCGCAAAAGCCGCCGATAAAGTCGCTGCAATGCAGCCTGGTGATGTTCTGTTGCTCGAAAACCTCCGCTTTTATGCCGAGGAAGAAGGCAAGCCACGCGGCATTGAAAAAGGCGAAGAAGGTTACGACGAAGCCAAAAAAGCCTTGAAAGCCTTGCAAAAGGAATTCACCAAGACCTTGGCAAGCTATGGCGATTACTACATCAACGATGCATTCGGCACCGCACACCGCGCCCATGCTTCCACCGCTTTGATTGCCGACTATTTCGATGCCGACCACAAGATGTTCGGCTACTTGATGGGCAAGGAAGTTGCAGCCGTCAACAAGGTGATGAACGAAATCCAGCGTCCATTCACAGCCATCATGGGTGGTTCGAAAGTTTCCACAAAGATTGACATCATCGAAAACCTGCTCACAAAGGTTGACAACCTCATTCTTTGCGGCGGCATGACTTACACTTTCAAGAAAGCCCTCGGCGGCAAAATCGGCAATTCGATTTGCGAAGACGATAAGCTTGACCTCGCCCTCGAAATCCTCCAAAAAGCCAAGGACAAAGGCGTAAACCTTTACCTTTCGTTCGATGTCGTGGTTGGCGACAAATTCTCAAATGATGCCAACACGCAAGTCGTTGACCCAATGAATGTTCCTGACGGTTGGGAAGGCATGGACTGCGGACCTGAAAGCCGTAAATTCTATGCTGGCATCATCAAGCAATCGAAGACCATTTTGTGGAACGGACCATGCGGCGTGTTTGAATTCGACAAGTTTGCCGAAGGATCAAAAGCATTGGCCGATGCCATTGTTGAAGCTACCGAACAGAACGGCGCTTATTCACTGATTGGCGGCGGCGACAGCGTCAGCTGCATCAACAAGTTCGGTTTGGCCGACCGCGTAAGTTATGTTTCAACAGGCGGCGGCGCTTTGCTCGAAGCCATCGAAGGCAAGGAACTGCCTGGCATTGCTGCCATTAAGAAGTAAAGAAATCTTAACTTGAAAAATGGTTCAAAAAAGTTCAAATGCGCAAAGCGCATTCAAATTTTGAACTTTTTTGAACCATTTTATTTTTCAAACATTTACAAAATTTTCCGTCATGTCGAAAACCATCGTTAACATCATTGATAAAAACAATCCTTTGCCGGCTTATCTTTTCACCAAGGAAGTCTATGCAACCGGCGACAAACTCCTTTTCATTTCAACGAAAGAAGAATCCGACTGCATTGATATTTTAATTAAGCAATTGGCTATCAACGAATCAGATGTAGAATCCATCATTGTTGAAAGCGAAAACGGCAATTTCCTTTACGAACTGATTTGCCGCAAGGTGAAAGAAAAACTTGACAAGGAAACGGATTATTACGTCAATCTTGCGGGCGGTTCGCGTTACATGGCTTTGTCGGTGCAACATGTTTTTGAAGATTTCAAATCATTGTTTTTCTACACGCAAACCCGTGAAAACCAAATCGTAAAGACCATTTTCGATAACAGCATTTACGACAACGACGATGTGGTTTACCCGATAGACTATCGCATGACGCTCAGCGAATATTTCGAACTTTACGGCTTAGACCACGATGCCAACGAACCGCGAAAAGCCGTGCGTGATGCTGCCTTTGCAAAACATCTGTTTACCATGTTTTCGCAAAATCTACTCGGCAATGGCGATTATAAAGTGATGGACATTTTGCGCGAAAAATACCGCAACTGGAAATACATCAAGATTTCGGAAGTGGAAAATCCGACGAAAGATTACATGATGGCAATCCCGAATCTCAGCAAGTTCCTCGAATTCATCGGTTTTGTTCCAAAAATGAAAAATTCACTGCAACAGGATGAAATTGAATATCTTACCGGCGGATGGTTTGAGGAATATGTCTACTATCTGATAAAGGCAACCGTAAATCCACAGGACATTGCCATGGGCGTTCATATTTCGAGCAACGGACTGAAACACAACAACGAACTCGATGTCTGTTTCATGAAAGCAAACAAACTGTATGTTATTGAGTGCAAGACTGGTGTGAACAGCGAAAGCCTATTCAACGAAATCGTTTACAAGGTTTGCGCCCTGAAGGAAGTTTTGCTTGGCACCAGCAATTCCTATATTTTCTCCTTGAAAAAAGACTACAAAGGCAGTTGGAGAAAAACCGCCAACTACATGGACATCACTTTCTGCGACTACAATTGCCTGACAAAACCGCAAAACATTAAGAAAGTGATTAATAAGATGGTGGAAATTGCGAAAGAGTGAGCGTTTTTATTCTGACAAAAAGCATAAAAGTTGACCATTTTTACACTTAGTGAAAATTTAAAAAAATCTGTAACGATAGTAGTTGTTTTTTCGCTTCGCTAAACGCAAAATCGAAGATTACCTCACTTCGTGCCGGTGAATTTACATTTCGACGCAGTCAATTATCGTAAATGAATCATAAATTACAAAAGGCAATAATATACTTTTAGACCCAAATAGAGATTCCCGTCTGGCGACGGGAATGGAGACCGTGGATTAATAGAACAAGCGGCGGCGACCAGTTTTCAACTAAACGCAAACATCAACCGCCGCCGCACTTATGATAACTCC
>JAZQPN010000441.1:0-2046 GCA_045628585.1 Bacteroidales bacterium
ATCCCGATTGGCTATGCTGATGGCTTGTCGCGTCTGCTCGGCAATGGCAACGGAAAATTCTATATCAACGGTCAGCAAGTGAAGGTGATTGGCGATATTTGCATGGATATGTGCATGTTAGACCTTACCGATGTGGAGGCACAGGAAGGCGACACTGTCGTCATTTTCGATGCCGAACACAGCATTTTCGATATTGCAAAGGCTTGTCAGACCATTCCTTACGAAATCATGACGAGCATTTCACAACGAGTGAAACGAATCTATTATCAAGAATAAAATGAAAAAACTTTCTTTACTTCTGATGGCGGCAAGCCTGTTGCTTTGCGCCTGTAACCAAATCACAATCAATGGCAGTTATGACATTATTCCTGCCCCGAAGGAAATCCAATTGGCTGGAGATGAAACGTTTTCGTTCAATGCCAAGACGAAAATCTACTATCCTGCCGGCAACGAAGACATGCACCGTAATGCGGAGTTTCTTTCGGATTATATCAACGACATGGTGCAGTTTCGCCTTGAAGTCTGCGAGATTCAGGGTGAGGTGAACGATGGCATTTGCTTGCTTACCGTTCCGGGTTATTTCGCTGAACCTGAATCCTACGAAATCAAGGTCATGCCGAAGCAAATCATCGTGACGGGCGAAGATGCCGCTGGCGTTTTCTATGGCATTCAGGCTTTGCGCAAGTCGCTGCCCGTCGTCAGGGTAGAGGCTGGAAACATTAAGAATAACATTGCCTTGCCATGTGCTACCATCACTGATTATCCGCGTTTCCATTACCGTGGCATGCACCTCGACCCGGCGCGCCATTTCTTCACGATGGATTCGGTGAAAATCTATCTCGACATGATGGCCATGCACAACATGAACACTTTCCATTTCCACATTACCGACGACCAAGGCTGGCGCATGGAAATCAAGAAATATCCCGAATTGACGCAAGTCGGTGCCTATCGTAAAGGAACCGTAATTGGTCATAATTCAGGCGTTTACGATACTATCCGTCATGGCGGTTTCTACACGCAGGACGAGTTGCGCGACTTGGTGCAATATGCCGCCGACCGTTACATCACCATCATTCCTGAAATCGACTTGCCAGGTCACATGCAGGCGGCTTTGGCCACTTATCCAGAATTGGGCTGCACGGGCGGACCTTATGAAGTTTGGCAACAATGGGGCGTTTCGGAAGATGTGCTTTGCGCTGGCAATGAGGAGGCCATGCTCTTTTTGGAGGATGTGCTGAACGAGGTGATGGATGTGTTTCCATCTGAAATCATCCACATCGGTGGTGATGAATGCCCGAAAGTGCGTTGGCACGACTGCCCGAAATGTCAGGCGAAGATTAAGGAATTGGGTATCAAGGCAAACGATAAGTTTTCCGCTGAGGATTTCTTGCAGAGTTATGTGATGACACGTATGGAAAAACTCATCGAAAGCCGTGGCCGTCGCATCCTCGGATGGGATGAAATCCTCGAAGGTGAAGTGGCAGAAAATGCCATTATTATGAGCTGGCGCGGCGAAGAAGGCGGCATTACGGCTGCCCAAAGCGGTCACGATGTGGTGATGGTGCCTTGCGGTTACCTTTATTTCGATTATTACCAGACCGACGACACCGAAAACGAGCCTTTGGCCATCGGCGGTTATGTACCGGTTGAAAATGTCTATAACTACGAACCCGTTCCAGCCGCTTTGACGCCTGAACAACAGCAACATATCTTGGGCGTGCAGGCCAATATCTGGACGGAATACATCGGCACTTTCCGTCATGTGCAATACATGGCCTTGCCGCGTATGGCTGCCTTGAGCGAAATACAATGGTGCCTGCCTGAGCAAAAGGATTACGATTCGTTTGCAAACCGTTGCTTCGGCATGACACGCCTTTATGATTTGTATGGCTACAACTACGCCAAGCATATTTTCGACCTGAAACCCAAGATGGAATCGCATCCCGATGAAGGTTATATCGAGGTCGAACTGACGAAATTCGGCGCTGGGCAAATCCGTTATACCCTTGATGGCACCGACCCGATGCAAGGCATCATCTATAC
>JAZQPN010000442.1:0-6977 GCA_045628585.1 Bacteroidales bacterium
CCCAGTGTTTGCCTTTACGCCAATATGGTCTTCAAAAAGAGCAAGGTCGCCAAAACTTTCCTTGTCGCCGCTTTGATTTGGTTTTTGGTGATAGCAGTTCTATTAATGATCTACAGAATCGGAATTGATGCGTTTTGGAGCCCTTCAAGTCGTGAAATCTTTCGTCAGTTTTATACGCTGAGCCGCGATGAACAGTTGAACATCTGTTTGGAGTTTTTTGGCAGAAGGAATTGGGTCTGGTTTGGATGTTTCGGCTTTATTGGACTGCTCGGCTATATCTTGTCTTATATTAAACTTAAAACCTTAAAATACTGATAATTATGAATGATTTTAATTTCAATCGCTTCGTTGATATTTTGAAAAAAGAATGGAGCGAATATTTCCGCGCCTACGGCATTTCGCTGATTGTGTGGGGGTGCATTCCTGTGCTTTTGTGGATTACATCCTTGGTTTTCCAGAATGAGATTGATCCTGACACAAGGGAAGCTTTCATTTTCTCCATTATGTTTTTTGCCATGATGAATGTACCCTCGAAGGTTTATGGCAATGTCAACTTGCAGCGCGAAGGCGTGGCTTATTCCATGCTGCCGGCCACAGCGGGCGAGAAGTTTTTCAGCATGATGATTTATTGTTCCATCGTGACGCCGGTGCTTACTTTCGTGGGCTGCCTGTTGATGGATTTCCTGATGTTCCTCATGCCGTTTGGCGGGTTCAATGATTTCATCGTCCTGTCGACTTTGAACTTTGGCAACGGGCTTCTGTTACTGATTTTGTCCATGCTGATTTTCTCGGCGGTTTTTATGCTTGGCAACATGATTTTCAAAAAGCGCAAGGCTGGCAAGACGGCTGCGTGGATATTCCTGATTGTCTTTGCCATGACCATTTTAATTCGTCTGGTGTTCGGCATTTGGCTGTCGATTGATGAAACTTTTTTCAATGACATAAACATTAAAGGTTGGATGATTAATCTTGTCCTTGCCATGATTGCGGCAGGTTTCTATTTCGGCACTTACCGTAAAATTAAAACCCAAAAATATTGAACCATGAACAACACGTTTAATTTCAATAGATTTTGCAAAGTCGTTTCGCTCGATGTGAAGCGCTATGTCAATCAGTTTGGACTTACTTTCTTGATTCTTTGTGCATTGCCGATTGTGCTTTGGCTGCTGACCTTGGTTTTTGGCTTCACGATGCCTCGCATCGCGCGTTTCGGAGTCGCCTATATAGCAGTCTTTTTGTCGGCCATTCTGGTCCCGTCAAAGGCTTTCGGCCATATCAACTTGCAGCGCGAAGGCGTTAGTTTTGCCATGCTTCCGGCTTCCAGTCTGGAAAAATTCCTGAGCATCGCCATCCTTTGTATCCTGACACCCATTTTGGTGATGGCTTGCAGCTATGGCATCGATACCCTGCTTGTGCTTTTGCCATTTGGCGGTTTCGATGATTTCATTTCGGGCGGTTTCATGAAAACGATGAAAGATTTTCTGGACGGACTTATGGCTGGCGCCGAAGCTTTGGACGAAACTGACGCGATTGCAAAGATGAGTGTCATGGAAATGTTTGACAGTATGGCGTCGTCTGAGGAACTTTATATGTTCATCTCGATGTTTTTCACTGTCGGCCTTTTCCTGTTGGGTAACAGCTTGTTCAAGACGCACAAAACGGCTAAAACATTTGCAGTGATGCTTGGCGTTTCGTATGCCGTTTCGATGATTATGCAGACCATTCTGCTGTCGGGAGGCTATATGACGACGTTGCAAGACATTGCGGATGAGATGGACTTCTCGCTGTTTATCAGCGTGATGCGAAAAGTTTTCGTCACGCAGGAAATCATTTATGCCTTGATAACTCTTGGCCTGTTCGTCGGCACTTTCTTTAAGGTTAAAAATCAAAAATATTGAGTCATGGAATTTAATGCACACAAACCCATATATTTACAGATTTGCTCGCAGATTTACGAGAAAATCCTGAATGGCGAATTGAAGGCCGAAGACCGCATCCTTTCGGTGCGTGAGTTGGGCGCGGAACTGGGCGTCAATCCCAATACCATCATGCGCTCCTACGAAGCCTTGCAAAACAGCGGCATCATCTACAACAAGCGCGGCATCGGATATTTCATTTCGCCCGAAGCCAAAGATTTGGTTATGAACCAGATGAAGACGGAGTTTATCAATGATGAACTGCCCGAAATCGTCAGGAAAATGAAACTCTTGGGCATCACGCAGGAGGAATTCATTGAATTTTACAACAACCAAAAGTAAATTCGATTGATGTAAACTCTTATCATACCTTTTTTCGTGCGTCGTCATTGCGTAATGGCGACGCTTTTTATTAATTTTCAAAAAAATCTCACTTTTTTCTTGCATGTTCCGAAATTAATGTATTTTTGCACATCATAATAATATCAAAATAATATCATCAATGGAAACAAAAGAATTTGAATTTAAGGGATTTGCAATGAATGGATTCGTTGCATTGTTTGTCGAAATCGCAATCGTCGCCTTGAGCGTTTGGAGTCTGGTGCTTTATTCCGAACCACTTGGTTCTGGACTGTTTTTGGCCTTGGGCATTGTCGGACTGTTTTTGGCCATTATCCTGCCTATAGGCTTCCGCAAATTGGAACCAAACGAGGCCATGGTCATGGTTTTCTTTGGCGTTTACAAAGGCACCTTCACGAAAACGGGTTTTCACTGGGTCAATTTCCTGATGACATCAAAGAAAGTGTCGCTCCGTGCGCGCAACCTGAACCCTGACAACATCAAGGTCAACGACAAGACCGGCAACCCGATCATGATTGGCCAGATTCTGGTTTGGAAACTGAAGGACACCTACAAGGCTATGTTCGAAATCGATTCGCAGACCATGGCAGGTGGTTCAAGCACCACGCCGGTGACGGTATCAAGCCGCATGAGAGCCTTTGAGAGTTTCATTCAGGTGCAGAGCGATGCCGCGTTGCGCGAGGTGGCAGGCATGTATGCTTACGACGAGACCGATGGTCATAGCGAAGAACTGACCTTGCGCTCGGGCGGCAAGGAAATCAACGAAGTGCTGATGTCGTAACTGAACGAGCGTTTGGCTATGTCGGGACTCGAAGTCATTGAAGCACGCATCAACTATCTGGCATATTCGCCTGAAATTGCTGCCGTTATGTTGCGCCGCCAGCAGGCTGCCGCCATCATTTCGGCCCGTGAAAAAATTGTGGATGGCGCCGTTTCGATGGTCAAGATGGCACTCGACAAACTGAAGGACGAAAATGTCGTCGACCTTGATGAAGAACGCAAGGCCGCCATGGTCAGCAACTTGCTTGTGGTGCTTTGCGCCGACGAATCGGCTCAGCCTGTGCTGAATACGGGTAGTCTGTATTAAACGGATAAATGCCATGTTAGTCTTTTGCTTGGTATCTGGAGCCATTTTGGCCTTGTCAGGTGTCCTGGTCTATTTCAATCCGCTCCTGATTTCGGGGTTGAATACCATGTCGAAGAAGCGTTTGGCCCGTGTCGATGTGGATGGCTTGAAAAAGGCTACATGTTGGCTTTTTGTGACGAGCGGAGCCGTGATGTTTGTCTTGGGCGTTCTTTCCTGTTTTTTCCGTTTGGGATTGATGCCGGCATTTGCTTTCGTCGTTTTGATTTTCGCGATTGTCTTAATCGCCATGTTCCTGAACAGAAAGTTCGACAGCGGAATAACCGAAGATGAACGCAAGAATGAAAAGGCGCAGCTGCGTTTCTCTGTCGCTTTTGCCGTGGCAATAATGGCTGTGGTCGCCGTCGTCTATTCATATTGTTCAAAGCCATCAAAAATTGAATTGATTGATGACGAGATTGTCATAAGTGGACAATATGGAACGACTATTCCTGTCGGATCAATTGTCAGGACAACGACTTTGAAATATCTTCCGGACATTGCATTGCGCACCAATGGCATCTCGACGGGGAAGACCAATAAGGGCTATTTCCGTCTGAAGAGTGGGGAAGAGTGCATGCTCTTTGTGACCGATAATGGCGGACCATTCATCGAAATCCGTACTACGGACGGCTTGTATTATCTGAATTGCGCCACATCGGAAGAAACGCTGCAATTGGCAGTTGAAATACGAAGACAATATTAAAATAATGAATTGTAAAATATTTAAAATTAAGTAGTTATGGAAACATTACTCATGGCATTCGTCATCATAGTTCCGTTTGTCCTCGCCATTCTTAGCAAGACGAATCCCGATCTCATTTTCAAGAGTCGCAACGGCAAGACAATTAATGATGACACCAAAAGGTTTTTCTTCGTGTTTTGTATCATTTTCGGAATGATGTCCCTCTCGGTTTTCGTCATCACTTCCATTCCTGCCTTGGCAAAAATTAAAAGCCAGGTGAGTATTTGCATTGTGATGGCGGCAACGGCACTCATGTTGTTCTTAATGTGGAAATGCAACATTGACAAAGGCAATGGCAGATTTAAGTCGGTGCGTTATTTCTTGGGCATTCTGTTGTGTGTATTCATGGCCGTTTTCTATTGCATTGTCTCGCATAATGAAATAAATGTGTCTGTGAATGAAAATGTTATCGAAATAGATGGAACTAATCCGATGACCATTCCGATGTCCGATATTCAATCCATCAAGATTGTACAGACTTTACCCGAAACGGAAAACGATTCCTGTTGCATGGCTGTTGAAGGCTCAGAGCCGCCATACGTTGAAGTGCGTACCGATGATAAGACCTATTACCTGAACAAGTATTCGTCGGAAAAGACGATGGAACTGATTCTTGCGCTTGAAAACATTGCAGAAGACAAATTCATAAATGCTGAATAACTATGTGGAATTCAATTGACTACTTCCTTTTTGCTATTCCCGCATTGATAAGCGCTTTTTGGACAAGACGCGATGTGTCAAGAATCAAACTGTATGCAGATGTGCCTGACGAACAGAAACCTTTGGTTGATGCCGATGGCTTGAAGCGGATATATTTTATCTTTTGGATGATCGAAGCAGTATGGTGCGCAGCTTTTGGTGTTCTGAATTATTTTATCGGATTTGACTTTTTTTCTTTTCTTGTACTGATTTTAATTGTTGATGCTCTGGCAATGCCCTTTTTAAAGAAGTATTCATACCGTTGCTTCCCGCCGGAAGTTGAAGTGCCGGATAACAAAAGATTTAGTTGGATATTGTATGCTGCCCTAACGGCAATTGTGGTGGTGATTTTTGTCGTTGACAATAAGCAAACCGAAATTAAGGTGACGGCCAACAGCATTGAAGTGGCAGGTGAATATGATTATGTTGTTCCGAGACAATGTATCGAAACAATTGAAGTCATTGAGACATTGCCACGGGTGAAAAATTCGGTGGATGGCTATCGGAAATTCGGTCAGATTTTTGGCGAATATCGGCTGAAGGATGGTTCGGAATGTACTTTCCTGCTGCTGGACAAAACGGCTCCTTTCCTGAAAATGAACACCTGCAATGGAATCATCTATCTGAACGGCAAAACGCCCGATGCAACGCTGCAATTGGCAGAAGAAATGCGAAAACAATTTGGTGATAAATTCTTAAATCAGTAAAAATGAACATAATACATTATATGAATTTAGGCATAGGCCTGTTTATGATACTTGTTGGATGGCTCATCTACCGTTATCCGAAATTCATCAATCCTTACGGCGGAATGTCGCCTGATCGTCAGGCTTTGGTTGATATTGATGGCTTGAAAAAGGCGCTTGCCTTGTGTGCGGGAATTGCGGGCTTGTTGATTATCGTGGTGTTTGCCTTAGGCATTTCGCACGTTGTGGGCGAAAAGGTTGCTGAGGAAGCCATGCCCATTATTTTGCTTGCCATGCTCATTCCGATGCTTATCGCCATGAGGAAATACAACGGCTATGGTCGCGATGCTTCGGGAGGTTCCTATTTCGGACATCGTCTGGACAATACCTCAAAATGGACTTTGGTGATTCTGGGCTTGACTGTGGTTATCGTTGTCATTTTGTTAGTTGTGTCCAGCAAGCCGGCAACTGTTTCTTTGGACTATAATGGTTTCAAAACCAATGGTGTGTATGGCGTTAATGTTAGGTATGGCGACATCGTTTCAATGGAAGTTTTAGAAGAAATGCCTCCTATGGAAAAGCGCCTCAATGGTTCCAGCGCTGGTGGTGTGCACAAAGGCCTTTTCCTTACGAAAGAAGGAGAAAAATGCCTGCTTTTCGTGAATGATAAAGGCGGTTCGTGCATCGAAATCCGCACGGCTGACCGTTTGATTTACATGAATTGTCCGTCAAAGGAGCAGACTCTGGAGGTGATTTCGCGCTTGCAAGAAGTTGTCGGTCAAAACGAATTGTCAGGGAGGTAAACATGGCAAAGGAAAAAGACAATAACGCAAATACCAAGACATTCCTGCTTCGTGTGGATGCCGAGACGATGGAAGCGGTCGAAAAATGGGCTGCCGACGAGTTCCGTTCCGTCAACGGACAGTTGCAATGGATTATCGCCGAAGCACTAAAGAAAAGTGGAAGAAAGAAAAAGTAATAATTTAAACTATTAGCTGTTAGCCATTAGCTGCGCGAAGCGACCTCAAGCTAATGGCTAAAAGCTAACAGCTAAAGGCTTAAAAAAATAGAAAAAAATGAAAAGTAAATTCTTGAAAACAAGTCTCTTAATGAGCATGATGGCGTTTTTCGCCACAACCGTAAATGCGCAAATCGAAGGTTATTGGAAAGGCGATTTGAATTTAGGTGCCCAACAATTGGGCGTGTGTTTCAACATTCAGTCGAAAGATGGAAATTTTGTCTCCACAATGGATGTGCCCGCGCAAGGTGCATTTGATGTCGCTGTTGATGAAACAAGTTTTGCAAACGATACCTTGAAAATCGAAATCACGGCAATAAATGCTTCGTATTGTGGTGTTTATGCAAACGAAACGATAAAAGGAACTTTCGAGCAGATGGGAATGAGCCTGCCTTTGAATCTCGCAAGAAGTGAAAAGGAAGCCAAGAAA
>JAZQPN010000443.1:0-9364 GCA_045628585.1 Bacteroidales bacterium
GTCTAATTGGTGGTTCATGAGAGCAATCGAATCAATGCTTAATTTTGGTTATTCTGAATTTACATCAGTAGGTATCTCAGCAAAGAATACATATCCGAGTTTTACAGAGGCAGAGGCAGCATTGTTGAAAGATGTTAATAATATTCCAAAATCTTGTTGGAAAACAAGTTTTGGAACAAAAGTGGTTTTCTCTCCTGTTGGAATTGATGATTTAAAATTTAAATATGATGATTATACAGTTTATAAAGTATCTAAAAAGAAGCAGCAGGAAAATGCTAAGATTGAGTATTTAACAGAAGAACAGTACGAAAAATACAAAGACCGTTTAGAGTATGATAGTGCTAAGCAAAGGCATTATGTCAAAAAGGCAGATAACTCACGCCTTTATGTGCCAGATCAATATGAAAAGCTGATTGAGAAGACAGCTGATGAAATAAAGAAGGATGAGGAACTCGCGGAACAACAGAAGACGGAGTATAAAAAAGCAGAGAAGCTGTTTAGTGTTCTTACCGAAGCGAAAATGCTTCAAGGCTTGGTGTCAAGTCTTCCTAAATTAGACGAGAGTTTATTTGAATAATGGTTCCCGGTCATGGCAGGGGGCAGGATGTTGAAATGAAGACCTATATGAAGTTTGTTTTTGTGTTTTGTGTTCAACTACTAACCCTCTGCTATCCTTGGGCTGATTGATGCATTGTAGATGATTGCATATCAATTTAATAAGTCAATTATGCCATAAATTCCACGAAGACGAATACTAATCGCTTTTTTTGATTTTCGTAATCACATAATTCAATGGCAGTTGGCATTTGCCAACTGTTTTTTTGTTTTCCGTTTTTTGTGTCATAATTGAATAATTCCTTATCTTTGTACCCTTAAATTTTACTATGAGGCAGGTTGTGACAAAATCGGACTTAAAAAAGGCTTTGAAGCTGAAAGGACCTTTAGGTTCTTTTGCGGTTAGCATCGTTTATGGCATCTGCGGATTCCGTAAGGTCAATAAGCTGTATGATAAAGCCGCTGATTATCAAGGTCGTGAGTTTGCCGAACAGTTGTTAAACGCGATGAACGTGACTTGCGAAGTTGAGCCTAACCAACTCGATTTCATTCCGAAAGAAGGCGGTTTCGTGGTTGTCTGCAATCATCCTTTTGGTGCTATCGAGGGTGTAATGTTATATGATGCCATCGCAAAAATCCGTCCCGATTTCAAGGTGATGGCCAATTTCCTTTTGGCGCATATCCCGAACCTGAAGGATGCTTTCTTCCAAGTTAATCCGTTTACTGACAATCCCGAATGGAAAAGTAGCTTTAGTGGCGTAAAAGGTTCCATCAATCATTTGGCCGAAGGCAAGGGCTTGGGTGTTTTCCCGGCAGGCGAGGTTTCCCGTTATCACGGTCATAGTTATCCTGAAGATTTGCCTTGGAGCAAGTCGGTCGCTAGAATCATCAAAAATGCAGGTGTCCCCGTGATTCCTATTTTTTGGGAAGGCGAGAATTCCCGTTTCTTCTATTTTGTTGACAAGATTCATCCAATGCTTGGAACGGCACGTCTCCCAAAAGAGTTGATTAATAAGCATGATAAACATATTGCTTTCCAAATCGGAAAACCGATTTTACCTTCTGAAATTGCTGAATATGAAAATCCTAACGATTTGGCAGCCTATTTGAGGAGCCGTGTTTACGCTCTCGAAGCCAATATTAAAACTGAAAAGCCTCAGTTCCGCAACGCAAACCTGAAACCTGTCGATGAAGGTCGTGATAATGCTCTTTTGATACAGGAATTGCGAAAAATCAGAGAGAAATCATACCTTTTTTCGGTTTCAACATACGACTGCTATTTTGCAGATTATGATGATATTCCGAATTTCATGCACGAAATCGCGCGTCAACGTGAACTGGCTTTCCGCGCCATCGGTGAGGGAACGGGCAACAGCCTCGATACTGACGAATTTGACAAGCATTACAAGCATCTGATTCTCTGGGATAACGCCAGACAGCAGTTGGCTGGCAGTTATCGTCTTGGAATTGGCAGCGACATTATGGAGCATTTCGGAAAAGAAGGCTTCTATATCAGCACTTTGTTCAAAATTGATGCTTTGTTTGAACCGTATCTGAGAAAAACGATAGAATTAGGACGTTCCTTTGTTTGTGTTGATTATCAGAAGGAAATGCTGCCTTTGATGTTGCTTTTCAAAGGTTTGGCTTCGGTTATCATGAAATATAAGGATATGGAGCATTTCATTGGTCCGGTGAGCATCAGCTCCTGGTATCCGAAATTCTATCAGAGCATGATTGTGGAATATGTCACGGTCAAACATTCAGCCGGCGGCGATTTGTCTCATGCCGTGACTTCGATGACGCCTTTCGTATCCGATTTCATCAAGGTAGACAAAGAGGTTCTGCTTGAACATGGTATGGATTCTGTCGAAAAATTCGACAAGTTTATGTTCCGCCTGAGCAATGGCAGCTACAGAATGCCGACTTTGTTTAAGAAATACCTGAAATTGAATTCCAAGTTGCTGTGTTTCAACGTTGACCCGGATTTCAATGACACACTCGACGGCTTGCTTTTCCTGACGTTTAAGGATTTTCCGGAAGAGGAAATCATGCCATTTTTCAAAGATAGCAGTGACGAAGAAAAGCAACAGGTACGCGAAAGGTTCGGTTACTGCTAATCAGTCTTCTTCTTCCGTTTCTTCGATGGTTTGGGCAAAGAAAGTGAAATTCACTTTTCCGTAATGCCTTTGTTCCATGAAGTGTGGATGTTCCTCGAAATTGATGCGTTTGCTGTGTTCCAATACGAACATGCCGTTTTCTCTTAGCAGGTTGTTTTCAAAAATTGCCTGCACAAGTTGTTCGTAATCAACGTTATCGTAAGGCGGATCGGCAAAAATCAGGTCGTATTGCGCCTTGTTGCTGGCAACGAAACGATACACGTCTGAACGTACGGCAAGCAGTTCTTTCATGTTGAGTTTGCTGGCAGTTTCGCGGATGAACTTCACGCAACCAGGGTCGATGTCGACGGAGACCACCTTAGGGCAGCCTCGCGATACGAGTTCGTAGGAAATGTTGCCCGTGCCTGCAAACAGGTCTAAGGTTTCGATTTCCTCAAAATCATAGTAGTTTTCTAAAATGTTGAACAGGCTTTCCTTAGCCATGTCGGTCGTTGGGCGCACTGGCAGGTTGGTCGGCGCAACGATTTGCCTTCTCTGGTATTTTCCTCTTATGATTCGCATCGCAACACTTGGTATGGAATGTAGTAATATTGGCTTGGTATATCTTTCAGTGCTTCACTCACTTGGATTGAAGTGCCGTTTTCTATGAAATATATGTTCTTAATGTATCTTTCGCAGAGTTTCATGATTTCCGAGCTTGCTAAAATCATACCTGAAACATAGACTGACGTTTCTTCGGTAGAAAGATTTTGCTGTTCGATGGCAAACATCAGGAAATACAGGAAATCATCTTTCGTGTTGAATTTGAAGTTGTTATAGAATGTCAGATTTCCTTCTTTGAAAATTGCAAGGTCAAAACTGCGGTTTTTGACATAAAGATAAATGCTTGGAATGGCATTTGCTTTGGCCGTTTCCGAAATGTGTCTGATGAAGACGCTGCTTTCGTGGATGACTTTTGCTTCGGGCCAAAACCCTTTGATTTTCTCAATCAGATAATTGGAGACGGAATAAGAGCCAAAACAATCATTTTCAGTCAGTTTGTCGCTAAGAATCTGACAGTTTTGCTGTGCGGGATGCAGGAAGTTCAAATATGTTGAGGATTCCTTTTCGTCGAATAGTTCGTTTGGAATCAAGACATAGTTGCGGTTTCCGAAAATGCAGGTGACTGATTGAAATTTTTTGCCATTTATCTTGTTGATTACGAGTGTTTTCTCTAGTGCTTCCATGGTTTCTTTTTCTTCATCCAAGTCATCCGAAAGATAAGATTCCACGGCAATGATGGTGTTGGTGTGTGCATCCAGAATGACAAAAGAAAAACCACCCAACGTGAATTGGATGGTTATTCTGTATTCTGGTGTCCTGCCAACATCAAAACCCTCATCAAACATGCTGATATAAGGACGTAATGATGTCGCCATTCACGCAGTCATTAGAGTTGGTCCCAGTTGCCTTCCGTTGAGGCTTCTTCCATCGAACCGACCTTCATGCCGGCATATCTGTTGATGGCTTCCTTTTCGGCCTTTGCGTTACGGACTCTCTGTTCGTCAAGACCTTTCAGATAGACTTCGTAAGGAGTCTGCGCCTGGAACACAGGGACATTGATGCCGCTGCGGACGATAGTGCCTGCTTCGAGTTCGAATTCACTTGCAGGATCGCTGAATGGGACGTTGCGGAGTTCGGCAATGTTGAATCCATTGCGTTTCCCAAAGAGTGAGTCGATGACTTTCACATAACCCAGCGTATCGTTGATGGTCTTCGTGAAAGTGGTGTCGGTTGGGTCAGGAATGATGTTCACAATCGGAATTTCTGCGTTTTGGCAGAAACTGATTAGAGTGTCGAAACTTCCTGTAAAACAGTTGTTTGCCTGCTTGTACTGAACTTCAAGGTCACGAATATCCTTCAAGCGTTGAATGACTTGTTCTTCACGGGCTTTCTGTTCGTTGCCGAACTTGATTGGAGCCTGAATGCTTTGGATGACCTTGATGGCTAAAAAGACTACAACAGCGAAAAGAACGATGTTGATGAGTACGTTTGTTCCTTTTTTCATATTACAATTATTTGATATTTGCTTTATACTATAAGTGGCTGCAAATTTATTGATTTTTCGTTTATGTTGGTCAAAAAAATGCGCTTTGTTTTAAAAATGAATTTTATGGTAATCTAAATATTTGTCGTCTAAATATTTACGTATCTTGTCGGCGATGATGATGAAAACAACAAGTTCCTTTTTTTGGAACCAATCGAGGGCGTCTTCATAATTATTGATGGCTCGCGAGAGCAGCAGAAGCAGTTCGAAATGGTTTTTTTGCAGCCATTCCTGTGCCGGTTTTTCTTCATCGATGGCGCTGTCCAAGGCCGCAAATTGCGGGAATCCATTGTTGAGCAACCAGTCTTTGGCGCCCGAATCGCCCTGAATGGCGTGGCTTAATGCACCCAATTCGGGATAGCCGTTGCGCATGAGCCACTCGAAAAATTCCTCTCCGCCCGGGTCGAAAGTGCATGCAAAGGCCATCAGGATTTTCACAGGATAGTTTTCCATTATGCGTAGATTTCGGTTTCGATGCCTAATGTTTTCACTTTTTCAGCAATGGTTTCCATTTCCGCTTTGCTGATTTTTTCAAGGTTTTCTTCCGGCGTTGCACGTTCGATGACATACATCATGACACGCTTCGGACTGATTGCTTTCAGATGCTCAATCCATTGATTTACTTCATTTTCTGTGGTGTTATCAATTTTTTTTCCGTTGTGCTCGCCGCGAAGGAAAAGCGTCTGAATGGTCAGATTGCCGTTGAAGCGTTTCAGTTGCTCAATGTATTTTTCCAAGTCAAATTTAAAGTTCGGCATATTGATGACTTCAATGCATTCCTTGGTGCCGCCATCGAGTTTCACGATGTTGTTCTCGATTTTGTTTAAGGCGTTGAAAACCTTATCATTGCCAATCATTGTGCCGTTGGTCAGCACGCTGATGACGGCTTTCGGGCAGTACAAATCCCTCAGTCTGATGACCATGTCGACGATTTCGGCAAACTGCGGATGCAAAGTTGGTTCGCCGTTGCCTGAAAACGTGATGCTTTCCGGCTCTATCGGTGTGCCTTTCAGCTCTTTAAGTTTGCGTTCCAAGGCTTTTTCGATGGCTTTTTTGCTGGGCTTGATAAGGCGTGTGGCTTTTTCGTCATCATTCCAGCCACATTCGCAATAGATGCAGTTGAAAGAACAGATTTTGCCTGCTTTTGGCATTAGGTTGACACCGAGTGAAATGCCTAAACGTCTGCTTTTCAGCGGGCCAAAGACCAAATCATTGAATAAAATTCCCATTTTTCCTAAAATTTTGGCAAAGATACAACCTCTTGCGATATTTGCTGGATAATATTTGCTAAAAAGTTGCTATTTTTGCCGAAAAGTTTGAAAATGAAAACGAAACAGGAAATCGTTGAAAACTGGCTCCCTCGCTATACGGGTTTGCCGTTGGAGAAGTTTGGGAAATACATTCTTCTGACTAATTTTCAGAATTATGTGGACATGTTTGCCGATTGGCAGGGCGTTGAGGTGGTCGGTCGCGACAAGTCGATGCCGTGTGCTACCGATGGCGAAATCACGATTATCAATTTCAGCATGGGCAGTGCTAACGCTGCCACAATCATGGATTTGCTGAGCGCAATTCAGCCGAAAGCTGTTCTTTTCCTTGGAAAATGCGGCGGCGTGAAACGCAAAAACCGTGTTGGCGATCTCATCCTTCCTATTGCTGCCATTCGTGGTGAAGGTACTTCAAACGACTATTTCCCGCCAGAGGTCCCGGCTTTGCCTGCTTTCAGTCTTGAAAAGGCAATATCCACAACCATAAGGGATTATGGCCGTGATTATTGGACGGGGACGGTCTACACGACCAACCGCCGCGTTTGGGAACATGATGATGATTTTAAGGATTATCTGCGCAAAATCCGCTGCATGGCGGTCGATATGGAGACGGCGACTATCTTTTCGGTCGGTTTTTATAATGAAATTCCGACTGGTGCCTTGCTGTTGGTTTCTGACCAGCCTATGACGCCTGAAGGTGTCAAGACGGAAGAGAGCGACAAGCGCGTCAGCAAGAATTTCGTTGGCGAGCATTTGCGTATCGGTATTGATTCGTTGCGCCAGTTAATTAATAATGGAATAACTGTTAAACACTTGAAATACTGATAGTTGAAATTCAATATTTCTGAAAAATGACGTATCAGGAGATAATTTCCGACATTCGCAAGAAGAAGTTTGCACCTATTTATTTTTTAATGGGTGAGGAGCCTTATTTTATTGATTTGATTTCCGATATCATTGAAGATGAGGCACTTGATGAGGCTGATAAGGCTTTCAACCAAATTGTTGTGTATGGCCGCGATGTGGATGTGGAGACGGTTGCAAACCATGCCCGCAGTTTCCCGATGATGGGCGACAAAATGGTCGTCATCGTCAAGGAAGCGCAGGATTTGAAGAATATCGAGGATTTCGAGAAGTATCTGGATTCCATTCCTGAAACGACGGTTTTGGTTTTCGGCTACAAATATAAAAAGTTGGACAAGCGCAAGTCGTTTGCCAAGAAGGTTGACAAACGTGGCGTTTTGTTTGAGTCTAAAAAACTGTATGACAACAATATACCAGCTTGGTTTCGTGAACGTTTGAAGGAATCGGGTTACACTATTTCACCTAAAGCGGAACAGATGTTGGCCGATTTTTTGGGCACGGACTTACATAAAATCAACAACGAACTGACCAAACTGACCATTGCCGTTCCTAAAGGGAAACGTATCGAAGATGTTGACATTGAACGGAATATCGGCATTTCCAAAGATTTCAATGTGTTTGAGTTGCAGAATGCCATTGGTGCTCGTGATGTGTTGAAAGCCAATCAGATAGTGAATTATTTCGGCGATAATGCCAAAGAAAATCCGCTGTTGGTGACGGCCATCACTTTGTATGGTTATTTCACGAAATTGCTCAAGGGCCATTATGCCACCGACAGGTCGAGAAACGGTTTGGCAACAGCTTTGGGCGTGAATCCATTTTTCCTCAATGATTACATGACTGCCATGAGCAATTATTCCATTGCCGATTGCGTGCGCTGCATTGCCATTTTACGTGAATTTGACTTGAAGGCGGTTGGCTACAACAATGGCGATGTCAACGAGAAGGATTTGTATAGGGAAATGATTTTCAGAATATTACATAATGTTTAAATTACTCTAAATGAGAATTGTAGCGCAAAGGGTTTCAAGAGCATCTGTTACAATTGGAGGAAAACTGAAATCCGAAATAGGGAAGGGAATGATGATTTTGCTCGGCGTTGAAGATGCTGACAATGAGGAAGATGTGGAGTGGCTTTGCACCAAGTTGTCGAAGATGCGCATTTTTGGCGATGAAAACGATGCCATGAATTTAGACATCAATCAGATTGAAGGTTCGTTTTTGGTTGTGAGCCAGTTTACGCTCCACGCCATGACGAAAAAAGGCAACCGTCCGAGTTTCATCCGTGCGGCTCGTCCCGAAAAGGCAATTCCGCTTTATGAATTGTTTTTGAACAAGTTGGCTGAAATTTCAGGTCGCGAAGTGCAATGTGGCGAGTTTGGCGCCATGATGGATGTGGAACTGATTAACGATGGTCCGGTAACGATTATCATGGATTCCAAGAACCGCGAATGAATGGATTTTGCTATTTTTGCATCGTATATGGTTCTCAGTTATCGGTTTACGGTTTTCAGTAATCGGTAAACCGAAAACTGAGAACTGAAAACCGATAACCAATAGTTTAAATCTTTGAATCTTAAATCATTAAATCTTTAAATTATACCTCCATGGACGGAAAAAGATTAGAAAAAGTAAATAAACTGATATTGAAGGAATTGAGCGATATTTTCCAAAAGGAGTTGCGTCCGGCCGTTCCTTCTTTGATGATGACGGTGACAAATGTCAATGTGACTTCCGACTTGTCGTATGCCAAGGTTTATCTGAGCATTTTCGGCGTTGACGACAAGCAGAAGGTTGTTGATGAAGTCGGGCAGAATGCAAAAGCCATTCGTGGCTTGCTGGGTAACCGCATCCGCCATCAGATGCGCGTGGTTCCCGAACTGCGTTCCTATCTCGACGATTCTTTGGATTACATTGAAAATATTGACAATCTGCTTCATCCGAAGAAATGAAGACGCCGCTTTTCATAGCGACCCGTTATTTGCTGGCGAAAAAAAGTCACAACCTTATTAATATCATCACTTGGATCTCCATCATTGGTATTAGTGTGGCGTCTTTTGCCTTGATTGTCGTGCTTTCTGTTTTCAATGGTCTGGAGGATGTCATCTCTTCATTGAACAACCGCTTGACACCTGACGTCCAGATTTCGTCTTCTGCTGGAAAAACGATTGATTTGCAAAGTTTTCCGAGCGAAAGACTGTTAGCCGTTCAAGGTGTCGATTATGTCGTGCCAACCCTTACTGAAGATGCTCTTTTTCGTGCCAACGATAAGCAGCACATCGGTCAAGTGAAGGGCGTTGGTACTGATTATGAGAAGATTGAACGAATAAAAGAAGTTGTTTTCAATCAGGATGCCTTGTTGCTTTCTGATAGGGATTATGATTTTGCGGTACCTGGTGCTGGCGTGGCTTGGTATTTGGGCATCAATGCCTACGATCCTTATTCGGTGGTGCGGGTTTATGTTCCCAAACGCG
>JAZQPN010000444.1:0-14465 GCA_045628585.1 Bacteroidales bacterium
ACCAACAAGAAGATCTACACTGTCTTGCGTTCAACCTTCGTTCACAAGAAGTCAAGAGAACAATTCGAGCTTTCAACTTACAAGAGACTGCTCGACATTTACAACTCGACCTCTCAGACGATCGACGCACTGATGAAGCTGGAGCTCCCCAGCGGTGTGGAAGTAGAAATTAAACTTTAAACAAACCTATCTAGTACAAAAAAATTAAAAGCTTAAGTAGCAATGTCAGGATTACTAGGAAAAAAGATTGGGATGACGAGCATTTACGATGAAGCAGGAAAAATGATTCCTGTTACAGTCATTGAGGCTGGTCCATGCGTAGTCACCCAAGTCAGAACTAAAGAGAAAGACGGTTATAGTGCTATCCAGCTTGGTTTCGATGAAAAGAAGGTGAAGAACACTTCAAAAGCTGAGCAAGGTCACTTTGCAAAGGCTAACACGACACCTAAGAAGCTGGTTCGCGAATTCTCGCGTTTCGAAGAAGGCCACAGAAAACAATTAGGCGAAACTCTTACCGTCGACGTGTTCATGGAAGGCGAATATGTTGATGTCAGTGGCATCAGCAAAGGTAAAGGCTTCCAGGGCGTAGTGAAACGTCATCATTTCAATGGCGTTGGTCAGGCTACTCATGGTCAGCACAACCGTTTGAGAAAGCCAGGTTCCATCGGCGCTTGCGCTTACCCTTCAAGAGTATTCAAGGGCTTGCGTATGGGTGGCCAGATGGGCAACAGAAAAGTCAAGGTTACCAACCTTGTCATCGTTAAAATCGTTCCTGAAAAGAACTTGTTAGTTGTTAAGGGTGCTGTTCCAGGCCCAAAGAACGGATACTTAAAAATTGAGAGATGGAGTTAAGAGTCTATAACATTAAAGGTGAAGATACAGGCCGTACCGTCGTTCTGAACGATAACATCTATGCTATCGAACCAAACGAACATGTCATGTATCTGGCAGTGAAACAGTATCTCGCAGATCAGCGTCAAGGTACTCACAAGTCAAAGGAACGCAGCGAAGTTGCTGGTAGCACCCGCAAACTCTTCCGTCAGAAGGGTACAGGCGGTGCTCGTCGTGGCGACATCAACTCTCCAGTGTTGAGAGGCGGCGGCCGTGTTTTCGGTCCTAAACCACGCGATTACAGCTTCAAGCTGAACAAGAAAGTCAAGGTTTTGGCTCGTAAGTCAGCCTTGTCCGCAAAGATTGCTGATGAAGCCATCGTAGTTGTCGAAGATTTCACTTTCGATACAATCAAGACAAAGCAGATGGTCAACGTTTTGAATAGCTTCAAAGTCAACGGCAACAGAAACATGTTCGTGTTTGCTGAACCTGACAAGAACGTTGTCCTTTCCGCTCGCAACATTCAGCGCACAAAGGTCGCTTTGGCCCGTATGCTGACTACTTATGATATTCTGAATTCCAAGAAGATCTTCATTTGCGAGAGCGCTCTCAAACCAATCGACGAAATCCTTGGATAATGTTTAACCGTTAAAACACGAGAAAGAGATGATTATCATAAAGAAACCCGTCATTACAGAAAAGATGACCGCAATCAGCGAAAAGCTGAATAAGTACGCATTCATCGTTGACAAGCGCGCCAACAAGCTCCAGATTAAGGAAGAAGTTGAGAAACTTTACGACGTTAAGGTTGCTGCCGTCAACACAATGAATTATGCAGGTAAGTCAAAGTCACGTTATACCAAGGCTGGCGTCATCACCGGTAAGGCCGACGCTTTCAAGAAGGCTATCGTTACTTTGAAAGAAGGTGAAACAATTGACTTTTTTAGCAATATCTAAAGATGGCTTTAAAGAAATACAAACCAACGACACCAGGTCAGCGCTTTAAAGTTATTAGCGCTTTTGACGAAATTACGACAGACAGACCGGAAAAGTCATTGCTGGCTCCTCACAAGAGCACCGGTGGACGTAATTCAAGTGGTGAAATGACTGTCCGTTACAGAGGCGGCGGCCATAAGAGACAATACAGAATCATTGACTTCAAGCGTGATAAGGACGGAGTTCCGGGCGTCGTGAAGTCTATCGAATACGATCCAAACCGTACCGCTCGCATCGCCTTGATTTACTACAAGGATGGTGAAAAGCGTTACATCATTGCTCCTGCAGGCCTTAAGGTCGGTCAGGAAGTCATTTCTGGTAAAGGTGTTCAGCCAAACGTTGGCAATACCTTATATCTGAGCGAAGTGCCATTCGGTACCATCGTTCATAACATCGAGCTCCGCCCAGGTCAGGGTGCCAAGATGGCCCGTTCAGCCGGTTCCTACGCTCAGTTGATGAGCCGTGACGGCAAGTATGCCATCCTCCGCATGCCTTCAGGCGAAACCCGTATGATTCTCCAAGCTTGCAAGGCTACCATCGGTTCAGTTTCTAATGCTGACCATAACCTTGAGAAGTCAGGTAAGGCTGGCCGCAGCCGCTGGTTGGGCCGCCGTCCTCACAACCGTGGTGTTGTCATGAACCCAGTCGATCACCCGATGGGTGGTGGTGAAGGCCGTGCATCTGGCGGTCACCCACGCTCACGCAAGGGCTTGCCGGCAAAGGGCTACAAGACACGCAGACCAAAGGCTGCTTCGAACAAGTATATTATCGACAGAAGAAAGAAGTAATTTAATCAGGAAAATTTCATTATTATGAGTCGTTCATTAAAAAAAGGTCCATACATCCACTACAAACTCCAGCAGAGAGTGATGGAAAACGTTGAAAGCGGCAAGAAGACCGTTATCAAGACATGGTCAAGAGCATCAATGATTTCTCCTGATTTCGTCGGTCAGACCATCGCCGTCCACAATGGCAACAAGTTCATCCCTGTTTACGTAACTGAAAACATGGTTGGCCACAAACTCGGCGAATTCGCTCCGACACGAATCTTCAGAGGTCACGCTGGTAATAAAGATAAAGGTAACAAGTAAAATAGGTAACAATGGGAGCTAGAAAACATAACAGAGCTGAAGCCATTAAGGAAGCTCGCAAATCTGTAGCCATCGCTCATCTGAATGATGTTCCTACATCACCTTACAAGATGCGCCTTGTTGCTGACATGATCAGAGGTCAGAAAGTTGAGCTTGCACTGCATGCCTTGCAATATTCATCCAAGGAAGCATCGAAGCCAGTTTACAAACTGCTGCGTTCGGCAATTGCTAACTGGGAAGCTAAGAACGAAGGAAAACGTGTTGAAGACAGCAACCTTTACGTAAAGGAAATCTGGGTTGACGAAGGTCGTACGCTGAAGCGTATCCAGGCAGCCCCTCACGGACGTGCATTCCACATCCGCAAGCGTTCAAATCACGTTACTATGATTGTGGACAGCAGAATTGCTAACGAAGAATAATTGGAGAATAAAAAGATTAAATAATGGGACAAAAAACTAATCCTATAGGTCTTAGATTGGGAGTCATCAAAGGATGGGATTCCAACTGGTATGGCGGAAAAGATTTTTCAGCTAAGCTCGTTGAAGACGACAAGATCCGTAAGTATCTGAACGCTCGTCTCGGCAAGGCTGGCATCTCAAAGATCGCCATCGAACGTTCCTTGAAATATGTCACTGTGACTATCTTCACAGCACGTCCAGGCATGATTATCGGCAAGGGCGGCGAAGAAGTCGACAAGCTGAAGAAAGAACTGGTGAAACTCACCGGCAAGGATGTTCAAATCAACATTAACGAAATTAAGAGACCTGAACTTGATGCTTATATCGTAGCAAGCACGATTGCCAAGCAAATCGAAGGACGTGTTTCATACCGTCGCGCCATCAAGGCTGCTGCTCAGGGTACCATGCGTATGGGTGCCGAAGGTATCAAGATTTTGATCTCTGGTCGTGTAGGCGGCGCCGAAATCGCCCGCTCCGAATCATACAAGGAAGGTCGTACTCCACTGCATACCCTGCGTGCCGACATCGACTATTCTTTAGTTGAAGCTCACACATCCTACGGCCGTCTCGGCGTTAAGGTGTGGATCTGCAAAGGTGAAATCTTTGGTAAGCCAGAATTGGTCCCGACAAGCGTCGCAGCTCCTGCTAAGAAACAGGGTGCTCCACGTCCAGCAGGTCGCGGTCCACGTCGTGGCGAAGGAAAACGTAAATAATTTTGTAAACTTTAAAAGTTAAGTAACTATGTTACAACCTAAAAGACAGAAGTTCAGAAGACCCCAAAAAGGTAAGATGAAAGGTAACGCTTTCCGCGGCCATGAATTAGCTTTCGGATCTTTTGGCATCAAGACATTGGAAGAAGCTTTGATTACGGCTCGCCAAATCGAAGCTGCCCGTCAGGCCGTCACACGTTACATGAAGCGTGAAGGTCAAATTTGGATCAGAATCTACCCTGACAAACCAATCACCAAGAAGCCTCTTGACGTACGTATGGGTAAAGGTAAGGGTGATCCTGAGTACTTCGTAGCTCGTGTTACACCAGGTCACATGCTGTTCGAAGCAGAAGGCGTGCCGTTGGCAGTAGCCAAGGAAGCTCTCCGTCTCGCAGCTCAGAAACTGCCTGTAACGACGAAGTTTGTGGTTAGAAGAGATTACGTTGAATAATTAAGTCGAAAAGTACAATGAAAAAGCAAGATTCAATTAAAGATTTGAGCATCGCCGATCTGAATGAACGTTTAGAAGAAGCTCGCACCCAGTTGGTTAAGCTGAAACTTAATCACGCTGTGTCACCGCTTGAAAATCCAAACCAGATCCGCGCCACCCGTAAGGACATTGCACGTTATCTGACTGAATTGAGAAGACGTGAAATCGAAGGTAATAAATAATTAAACGACGATTGATACTATGGAACTTACAAGAAATCTTAGAAAAGAAAGAATCGGCGTGGTTGTCAGCAACAAGATGGACAAATCCATCGTCGTGGAGATCGAACGTCGCGAAAAACACCCTATCTACGGCAAATTCATTAAGAAGACCAGCCGTTTCATGGCTCATGACGAAAAGAATGACTGCAACATCGGTGATACCGTGCGCATCATGGAAACCCGTCCGTTGAGCAGACATAAACATTGGAGATTAGTAGAAATTATCGAAAGGGCTAAGTAATATGATACAACAGGAAACCAGACTTGCAGTAGCTGACAATAGTGGTGCTAAGGAAGTTCTTTGCATCAGAGTTTTAGGTGGCACTAGAAAACGTTTCGCCCACACAGGCGACATCATCGTGGTCACCGTGAAAAGCGCCCTCCCGAGCGGTAACGTCAAGAAAGGTACCGTCTCAAAGGCAGTCGTAGTCCGTACCAAGAAGGAAACCCGTCGTGCTGATGGTTCTTACATCCGCTTCGACGACAACGCTTGCGTTCTTCTGAACCAGGCCGGTGAACTCGTCGGTACACGTATCTTTGGACCAGTTGCCAGAGAGTTGCGTGAAAAGAATTTCATGAAAATAGTTTCGCTCGCTCCAGAAGTATTGTAATTAAAAATTCGAATCAACTATGAGTAAATTACATGTAAAGAAAGGCGACACTGTTTTGGTCCTTTCAGGCAATGACAAAGGCAAACAGGGTAAGGTCATGAGCGTCGATGTCGAAAAGAATAGAGCTGTCGTCGAAGGCGTCAGAATCATTTCGAAGCACACACGCCCTAACACCGAACATCCACAAGGCGGCATCATCAAGCAGGAAGCCCCTATCCACATCTCCAACCTGATGGTTGTCGACAAGAGCGGCAAACCTACCAGAATTGGCCGTAAGAAAGACGAAAACGGCAAATCAGTCCGTTATTCAAAGAAAACAGGCGAAATCATAAAGTAAAATGAACTATCAACCCAGACTTAGAGGACAATACAAGAGTGAAATCGTGCCTGCATTGATGGAAGAATTCCACTACAAATCAGTGATGCAGGTTCCACGGCTTTTGAAAATTTCACTCAATCAGGGTATCGGCGCAGCTTTGGCCGATAAGAAACTGATTGACTATGGTGTAGAGGAAATGACAGCTATCACCGGTCAGAAAGCCGTACCGACTATTTCTAAGCACGACGTCAGTAACTTCAAACTGCGCCGTGGCAACCCGATTGGCGTGCACGTAACTCTGCGCGGTGACAGAATGTACGAATTTCTCGAACGTTTAGTCTGCGTAGCCCTTCCACGTGTCCGTGACTTCAGGGGTATCAACGACAAAGGCTTTGATGGCCGCGGCAATTACAGCTTCGGTATCACCGAACAGATCATTTTCCCGGAAATCGATATCGAAAAGGTTAACAAACTCAACGGTATGAACATCACCTTCGTCACTTCAGCCAATACTGACCAAGAGGCTTTGGCTTTGTTGAAAAAATTCGGTCTTCCTTTTAAAAATCAAAAAAAGTAAACCATGGCAAAAGAGTCAATGAAAGCGCGCGAGCGCAAAAGAGCACAAATGGTGGCCAAATACGCCGCTAAGCGTGCAGCCTTGAAGGAAGCTGGCGATTATGAAGCTTTGCAGAAACTGCCTAAGAACGCTTCTCCAGTCCGTTTGCACAACCGTTGCCAACTCACTGGCCGTCCAAAGGGCTATATGAGACAGTTCGGCATCTCACGTATCAATTTCCGTGAAATGGCACTGAAAGGCTTGATCCCAGGTGTTAAGAAAGCTAGTTGGTAAACATTTAAGATTAGATTAAAGATGAATACAGACCCTATAGCAGATTATTTGACACGTATTCGCAATGCTGTCAATGCAAAGCATAGAATCGTTGAAATCCCGGCTTCAAACATTAAGAAGGCTATGACCCAGATTCTTTTCGAAAAGGGCTACATCCTCAACTATAAGTTTGAAGAAGGCGAAAAGAAATCACAGAATGTCATTAAGATTGCTCTTAAGTATCATCCTGTGACCAAAGTGCCTGCAATCACAACCATCGACCGCGTTTCACGTCCTGGTTTGAGAAGATATGCAGACAGCGAAAACCTCCCAAGAGTGATGAATGGCCTCGGTATCGCCATCATTTCCACTTCTCAGGGTGTTATGACTGACAAGGAAGCCCGTAAGCTCCACATCGGTGGCGAAGTTTTGTGTTACGTTAGCTAATTAAAGGAAGGAGATAGAGAATATGTCACGTATTGGTAAATTGCCTATCGCCATTCCGGCCGGCGTTACAGTGAACATCGACAACGATGCTCAGGTCATTACAGTTAAAGGTAAACTCGGTGAACTTTCACAGAAATTCTACGATCATGTCATCCTCGAAATCGAAGGCGACCAGATCCATGTCAAGAGAAACGAAGCAGTTGCTGAAGCTGACTCAAAGCATGGCCTCTATCGCGCTTTGATCGCCAACATGGTCAAGGGCGTAAGCGAAGGTTTCGAAACCGTTCAGGAATTTGTCGGCGTCGGCTACAAGGCTGAAGCTAAGGGACAGATCCTTGAATTAGGTCTTGGTTTCTCTCACAACATCTTCTTCGAGATGCCGGCAGAGATTAAAATTGAAACCATCAACGAAAGAGGTAAGAATCCTATTTTGAAGATGCGTTCATACGACAAACAACTTCTTGGTCAGGTGGCCGCAAAGATCCGTTCAATGCGTGAGCCTGAACCTTATAAGGGTAAGGGTATCAAGTTCGAAGGCGAAGTCCTGAGACGTAAGGCAGGTAAAGCTGCTGGTAAGTAATCATTAATACCTCAGTAAGAAAATGGCAAAAACTAAAGAAGAGAGAAGACAAATCATCAAGAAGAGCATCAGAAAGAAAATCTCTGGTACTGCTGCCCGTCCACGCATGAGCGTCTTCAGAAGCAACAAGCAAATCTATGTGCAGCTGATTGACGACGAAGTCGGCAAGACACTGGCTGCTGCCAGCTCACGCGAGAATGGCATCGAAAATGAAAAGATTACGAAGATCGAACAGGCTGCTAAGGTTGGCGCCCTGATCGCCGAAAAGGCTAAGGCTGCCGGCATCGAAGCCGTAGTGTTCGACCGTAACGGTTATTTGTATCATGGTAGAGTGAAGTCACTGGCTGACGGCGCTCGTAATGGAGGATTAAAATTCTAATTGTCATGGCAGAAGTTAACGTAAAAAGAGTAAAATCTAGCGAAATCGAGTTCAAGGAACGTCTCGTTAGCATCAACCGCGTCACCAAGGTGACAAAGGGCGGTCGTACTTTCACATTTGCTGCTCTTGTTGTCGTAGGCAATGAGAATGGTGTCGTCGGTTACGGTCTCGGCAAAGCCAAGGAAGCTACCGCCGCCATCCAGAAGGGCGTCGATGATGCAAAGAAAAACCTCGTTAAGGTTCCAGTATTGAATGGAACATTGCCTCACGAACAGTATGGCAAATACAGCGGCGCTTACGTTTACATCCAGCCAGCTACTCCAGGTACCGGTGTCATCGCAGGCGGTGCTATGCGTGCCGTGCTCGAAAGTGTCGGCGTGAAGAACGTGATGGCTAAGTCAAAAGGTTCTTCCAACCCTCACTCAGTGGTTAAGGCTACATTCGATGCTCTCACAAGAATGCGCGATGCTTATACCGTCGCCGAACTGAGAGGTGTGGATTTGGATACTGTGTTTAACGGATAAAACTTTTGAAACGATGAAAAAAGTAAGAATCACTCAAATCAGAAGTGGTATCGGAAGACCACAAGATCAGAAGGACACATTGAAATCACTCGGTCTGAGAAAGATGCACCAGTCAGCAGAAGTTGACATGGACAACCCTTGCCTGGCCGGTATGGTGAACAAGGTAGCTCACCTTCTTAAGATCGAAGAAATTTAATTGTTGAACTTAATCAAATCTGCAATATTATGGATTTAAGTAATCTCAAACCAGCAAAAGGTTCTGTAAAGAACAAGACAAGAAAAGGCCGTGGCCAAGGTTCGGGAAAAGGTGGCACATCTACACGTGGTCATAAGGGTGCTCAGGCACGCTCTGGCGCAAAGAACAAGATTGGCTTCCAAGGCGGTCAAATGCCTCTCGTCCGTTTGGTTCCTAAGTTCGGTTTCAAAAACCTGAATCGCGTGGAGTATTGCCCGGTTAACCTCTCAACTTTGCAGAAACTTGCTGAAAACGGCGTTTCAGTGATCACTCCTGAAGTGCTTGTCGAAAAAGGTATCACTCACAAGAAAGAACTCGTCAAGATTCTTGGCCGTGGTGAACTGACTGCAAAATTAGAAGTTAAAGCACACGCATTTTCCGCTAAGGCTCAGCAGGCTATCGAAGCTGCCGGCGGAACCTGCGAAAAATACTAATTCGCGATGAACAGATTAATAGAAACTATAAGGAACATCTTTAAGATTGAAGAGCTTCGTAAACGCATACTGTTTACGTTGCTCATCATCTTGATCTACCGCTTCGGTTCGTTCGTTGTCCTTCCAGGCATCGACCCGAACCAATTGTCTGCGCTACAGAACAGCAGTAGCCAAGGCCTTCTCGGATTGCTCAACATGTTCTCCGGTGGCGCTTTCGGTAATGCTTCTATCTTCGCATTGGGCATCATGCCTTACATCACAGCGTCCATCATCATCCAACTGCTCGGCATGGCTGTCCCGTACTTCCAGCGCCTGCAGAAGGAAGGTGAAAGCGGCCGTAAGAAGATGAACCAGATTATGCGTTATCTGACTGTCATAATCGTCATCGTTCAGGCTCCTGGCTACATCAGAAACGTTATTTATCAATTGGGTCCAGCTGCTAAATTTGCTATCACTCCTTTTGATGGTGTTTCTAATCCAGGTTTCTTCTTCTGGTTCTCATCTGTCGTCCTTCTTGTCGCCGGCACCCTGTTCATCATGTGGCTTGGTGAAAAGATTACGGACAAGGGTATCGGCAATGGTATCTCCCTGATCATCATGATCGGTATCATTGCACGTCTCCCCGGTGCTTTCGTCGGTGAATGTGCAGCCCGCTTCGCACAAGGCGGCACTGGCCTTCTGGTTCTCGTTATTGAACTGATCGTTCTGTTCTTTGTCATGATCGGCACCATCGCCCTCGTGCAAGGCACCAGAAAGATTCCGGTACAGTATGCCAAGCGTGTTGTCGGCAATCGTCAGTACGGCGGTGTCCGTCAGTACATCCCGCTGAAAGTGAATGCTGCCGGCGTTATGCCTATCATCTTCGCTCAGGCTATCATGTTCCTGCCTATCACCATCGCCGGTTTCAGACAGACGGAGAGCTTGACAGGTTTCGCAGCTGCTTTCACTAATGTCAACGGTTTCTGGTACAACTTCGTGTTCTTCATCCTCATCATCGCCTTCACGTATTTCTATACGGCAGTTACCATCAACTGCAACCAGATGGCCGAAGATATCAAGAAGAACGGTGGCTTCATCCCTGGCGTCAAGCCTGGTAAGAAGACCGCTGAATACCTTGACAACATCATGTCAAGAATCACGTTGCCAGGATCAATTTTCCTCGCCATCGTCGCTATCATGCCTGCTATCGTTTCCCTCATGGGCGTCAGCTCGTCATTCTCACACTTCTATGGCGGTACTTCACTGTTGATTCTCGTTGGCGTTGTGCTCGACACATTGCAACAAATCGAAAGCCACCTCCTGATGCGCCACTACGATGGTCTGACCAAGTCGGGTCGTATCAAAGGTCGTGTAGGCAGAATGTAAGATTGAACTTCAGGCTTCGAGCCTCGCTATAATTCAGGAAGCCTCTGCTTCTTCAGTGGAAACAGAGGTCTCCTGAATCTTAGGTAAAACCTCACCGACAGTGCCGTTTTTTGAAAATTATTGAAAAAATGACATCAGTTTGGAAAAGAATTACTACCTTTGCCGCCCGAAATAGCGTAGGACAATAGCGTTTTAAGCTCGTTGTCAGTATTTTAATAAAGAAAAAAGTAAAAGTAGAAGAATAAAGTATGGTAAAACAATTGTCAATAGAACAGGAAGGCACCGTTGTCGAAGCATTAGGCAATGCCATGTTCCGCGTCGAACTGGAAAACGGTCTGGTCATCACGGCCACTATTTCCGGAAAGATGCGTATGCACTACATCAAGATATTGCCAGGCGACAAGGTTAAGGTAGAAATGTCTCCTTACGATTTGACAAAAGGCCGTATCACATTCAGATACAAGAATTAATCGCGAACAATTAATAAGAATAGATATGAAAGTTCAAGCATCTGTAAAGAAGAGATCTGCCGACTGCATCATCGTGAAGCGTAAGGGCAGAGTGTACGTTATTAATAAGAAGAACCCTAAGGAAAATCAGCGTCAGGGTTAATCGAGTAGAATTACTAATTTAAGCATTAAGATAATATGGCAAGAATCGCTGGTGTAGATATCCCGAGCAATAAAGCTGGAGAAATCTCTTTAACCTACATTTACGGTATCGGAAGATCTTTGTCGAAGGAAATCCTGGCCAAGGCTGGTGTTGAACCAAGCAAGAAAGTTCAGGATTGGACCGACGAGGAACAGAACACTGTTCGTAACATCATTGCCGAACAGTACAAGACCGAAGGTGAACTTCGCGGTGAAGTTCAGATGAACATTAAGCGTTTGATGGATATCGGTTGCTACAGAGGTGTCCGTCATCGTGCAGGTCTGCCAGTGCGCGGACAAAGCACCAAGAACAACGCACGTACCCGTAAGGGCCGCAAGAAGACTGTTGCAAACAAGAAGAAAGCTACTAAGTAATCGTTAGGTAGTTGGATCATATTTAATTACAAAATCACAAATTACAAAATGGCAAAGACCAATAAAGTAACTAAGAAACGTGTTGTTAAGATTGAAGCTACGGGCATGGCTTTCGTGAAGGCTTCTTTCAATAACATTATCATTTCTTTGACTAACAATGAAGGACAAGTCATCTCTTGGGCATCAGCCGGCAAGATGGGTTTCAAGGGTTCGAAGAAGAACACCCCATACGCTGCACAAATGGCCGCTGAAGAATGCGCCAAGACTGCCTATGACTTGGGATTACGTAAAGTTAAAGTTTATGTAAAGGGACCTGGTGCAGGACGTGAATCTGCAATCCGTGCTATCCACTCAATGGGCGTTGAAGTGACCGAAATCATCGACGTCACCCCATTGCCACACAACGGTTGCCGTCCTCCAAAACGTAGAAGAGTATAATAGTTGAACAATTAAAAAATTTGAATTATGGCTAGATATACAGGTCCTAAAACGAAAATAGCTCGTAAGTTCGGTGAACCTATCTTTGGTTCAGACAAGTACTTCGAAAAGAGAAACTATCCTCCTGGGATGCACGGCGCTGCTGCAAGAAGAAAGAAAGTATCTGAATATGGCACCCAGCTGAAGGAAAAGCAAAAGGCTAAATATACATACGGCGTTCTGGAAAAGCAATTCCGCAAGACCTTCGAATTGGCAAGACGTAAGGAAGGCGTCACAGGTTTGATCCTGATGCAGCTTATGGAATCACGTCTCGACAACCTCGTTTACCGTCTCGGCATCGCTCCAACCCGTGCAGCTGCACGTCAGCTCGTTAGCCACCGCCACATCACCGTCAACGGTGAAATTCTGGGCATCCCTTCATACCTTGCTAAGGTTGGTGATGTCATTGGCGTGCGTGAAAAATCTAAGAGCTTGGAAGTCATTACCAATTCAGTTGAAGGCCGTTCAACAAGCAGTCATGCTTGGCTTGAATGGGATGCTGCCAAGATGTGTGGTAAATTCTTGAATTATCCTACCCGTGAGGAAATTCCTGAAAATATCAACGAACAGCTCATCGTCGAATTGTATTCTAAGTAATTGTTGATTTTTAACCTGGTAAATAAAGAAAATATGGCAATATTAGCGTTTCAAAAACCTGATGAGGTTATCATGGTTGAAAGCACCGATACCAAAGGTGTTTTTGAATTCAGACCTCTGGAACCAGGTTTCGGTATAACCATTGGAAATGCGCTGAGGAGAATACTGCTGTCTTCACTCGAAGGCTTCGCTATCACCTCTATCCGCATCGACGGTGTAAGTCATGAGTTCGCCTCCATTGATGGCGTTATCGAAGACGTTGCCGACATGGTCTTGAACTTCAAGCAAGTCCGTTTCAAGCAACTCGTCGCTGGCGAAAACCACGAAAAGATTAACGTCACAATCAGCGGTCAGGAACAGTTTGTCGCTGGCGACATCAACAAGTTCCTCAATAACTTTCAGGTGCTCAATCCTGAACTCGTCATCTGCAATCTTGACCCGTCAGTCAAACTGAACGTCGAAATCACGATAGGCAAGGGCAGAGGTTATGTTCCTGCTGACGAAAACAAGACTTTAGGCGCTGCTGTCGATACTATCGCTATCGACTCCATTTTCACACCTATCCGTAACGTGAGCTTCAGAGTGGAAAACTGGCGTGTTGAACAAAAGACTGACTACGAAAAGCTCGTCATCGAAATCGACACCGATGGTTCCATCCACCCGAAAGAAGCTTTGAAAGAAGCTGCAAAGATTCTCATCTTCCACTTCATGCTGTTCTCCGACGAAAAGATCACCCTTGTTCCGGACGAAAAGACAGTTACTGAAGAATTCGATGAAACTTCTCTGCATACGCGTCAGCTGCTGAAGACCAAGCTCGTCGACATGGACCTCTCAGTCCGTGCTCTGAACTGCCTGAAGGCTGCTGAAGTTGAAACGCTTGGTGAACTTGTCGCCTTCAACAAGGCCGACCTCCTCAAATTCCGCAATTTCGGTAAGAAATCGCTCACGGAACTTGAAGAACTGGTCCGCAGCCGTGGCCTCGAGTTCGGTATGAATGTCAGCAAATATAAATTAGATAAGGAATAAGAAAGATGAGACACAATAAGAAAATCAATCACTTGGGAAGAAAAAGCGCTCACCGCAAGGCTATGCTTTCAAACATGGCTTCATCGCTGATTCTTAACAAACGTATCATAACCACTACAGCTAAGGCTAAGGCTTTGAGAATGTATGTCGAACCTCTGATTACACGTTCAAAGGATGACAACACTTCCAACCGCCGTCTTGTTTTCGCTTACCTGCAAAACAAATATGCTGTCACCGAATTGTTCCGCGAAGTCAGCACAAAGGTCGCCAACCGTCCTGGTGGTTACACCAGAATCATCCGCATGCCTTTTAACCGTGAAGGTGATGCCGCTGAAATGTGCATGATGGAACTTGTCGACTACAACGATGTCTACACTGGCACCGAAAAGAAGGCTGCCAAGGCTAAGACAACTCGTCGTAGCAGCAAGAAGGCTGCTCCAAAGGCTGAGGAAACTCCTGCCGTTGAAGCTGCACCAGCAGAAGAAGTTAAGGAATAATATCCTTTATTTTTGCTATTCATTAAAAAAGGATGACCTAAAAATGGGTTGTCCTTTTTTTGAAAAATTTTAAATTTGATATTTATTTAAATAAAATGTGTATATTTGCTGGCTTTTTCGTCCTTGGATTTTCGTTTGGGCGATGAATGTTTGAGTAAATTTTTAATGAAGATTAAATAAACAACAAATTATTAACTAAAAAATTAAGCTTATGCGAAAAGTTTTAATGATTGCGAGCCTGCTGGTTCTACTTCCATTATTAGGATACAGCCAGAGGCTTTCGGATCTTGGGAATCAGGATCGGAGGCTGGAGGAGATATTCG
>JAZQPN010000445.1:0-10130 GCA_045628585.1 Bacteroidales bacterium
TAACCGTAAACCGATAACCAAAAACAATCAATTGCTTCTCGAAACTTCCACCAGACCGATTTCCACATCGTTGTTCTCGCTGATGATTTCAATCCAGGTGTTGTCCTCGCTGAACCACTTGTACTGTGCGCCAATGCGGAAGATGAAGGTCTTTTCTTCCTCGTTGTCGGGGATAGGAAGCACGAAACCGCCGTTCTTGCCACCTTCGCCACCGAAGGAGACAATCATCGGGAAGGTCTTTTCGGGATGTGGGTTGCGCACCTTTATTATAATGTAGTTGCTGCGGCGCACGCCAATCTCAATCTTGTTGAAATCGAAGCGTTTCGGTGTGCCGGCCGTCATGGTGAAATATTCGTTGTTCAGTTCATAGAGTTTGTTAGCCTCGATGATTTCGCTGATGCGGGCAATCATTTCGGTAGGGTAGGTCTCGAGGTTCAGTTCCTCGGCCTTGGTGTAGGCTTCAATGGCCTTGTCGAAGACATTAGCCTTGAAGTTGGCGTCGCCATCCTTGATGAAAGCGTTGTACTGTACGCGCAGCGCAGCGATGCGGTCGTCTTCAAGTTTCTGTGCGGCGGCAAGCTGTGTCGTGGCGGCTTCGTCATTGGGCTTGTAGGTGAGGGCTTCGCCGAATTTGGCGATGGCCGTAGCGTAGTCTTGTGCAGTCACGGCCTGTGTGCCGGCAGCCATGGCATTGTCGTAATGCTGCTGCAGTTCGGCGGCCTGCTGTGCGAAGATGTTGTCGATTTCCTTGATCTTTGCCGTTGCCGTGGCGTTGCCTTCATCGATGGCAAAGACTTCCTGATATTTCATCTTTGCGGCGGCATAATCCTGATTGCCAAACAATTCGTCGGCAGCAGTCAGGATGGCGCTGATGTTGGCTTGGCGTTCCGCTTCGGCGGCGGCGAGGGCAGCCTGACGTGCGGCTTCCTCTTCGGCAGCGATGCGAGCGGCTTCTTCAGCAGCCAGACGAGCGGCCTCTTCTTCGGCGGCAATGCGAGCGGCTTCAGCCTCGGCAGCCAGACGTGCGGCTTCCTGTTCGGCAGCGATACGTGCAGCCTCGGCTTCGGCAGCCAGGCGAGCCTTTTCAGCTTCTTCGGCAGCGATGCGGGCTGCCTCTTCAGCGGCCAGACGTGCGGCTTCTTCCTCGGCGGCAATGCGTGCAGCCTCGGCCTCGGCAGCAAGACGTGCTCTTTCTGCTTCTTCGGCGGCCAGACGGGCAGCTTCGGCATCCTGTTCTTCAATCAATGGATTGAGGCGGGCAATCATGTCGTTGGCGTAGGCATCGCCTGGGACGACGGCCAATGCGCTCTGGAACTGTGCCTTAGCTTCCTTGTAGGCTTTGTTTTCGTAATATTGTTCTGCTGAAGCGATGATGCTCTCGTATTGGTCTTTCTGGGCTTTCAGTCCCTGCCATTCGCGTTGTTTTGTCAAGGCTTGGGTGTCGTTGGGGAAAAGTTCCAATGCTTCGCCGAGTTTGCTGATGGCGGCGTCGTAGTTTTTGCGCAAGGCGAGGTTGTCGGCATCGGCGACGAGCTTGTCGAAACGGTTCACCTTGTCGGTGTAAAGCTGTTTCTGCTGACGGGCTTCGGCCAGTTTTTCCTTGGGCAGCTTGTCGTTAGGGAAGATGCCGATGGCGGTCTCAAACTGCATGATGGCGGCATCGTAATTCTCTTCTGCCAGAAGGCTTTCGCCCTGACTCATAGCGGTATCGAAGGCATCCTGCTTGTCTTTGCGTTCTTGCAGAATGGCGCGGATGGCTTCGGCCTGTGCGGTGACATATTTGTCGTTGGGGAAGACGGCCAAGGCCTTTTCGTATTCAGCCAAAGCCTCTTCGTAGCGTTGCTGTCCGTTGAGGATGTCGCCTTCGTCCAGATGGGCGTAGAAAATCTCCTGACGCTCACCGTCTTCCTGGATTTTCTTCACGGCCTCGTTCAGCTTCTGCTTGGCGGTGGGATCGTTGGCTTTCTGCTTGAGGGCCATCTCGTAATAGGTCTTGGCGCTGATGTAGTCTTTTGCGCTGAATTTGTCGTTGCCTTTCTTCATCAACGACTCGTAAGTCTCTGTGGTTTGGGCCAAAAGGGGAGTGGAGCAGGCGACAAATGCGCCTAAAAGCATTGAGAATATGATGTGTCTTTTCATTTTCCAAATAGTATATCTTTCGGTTAACGGCGATTCTTCCTTTTTATTATAGAAATTGTTTAAAAATAAAATTGGACATAGGGTTGCGAGGTTGCGAGACTGCGAGGTTGCGAGACTGCGAGGTTACGAGATGTCTCGCATTCCCGCGTTCCCGATGCCTCGCATTCGTTATGTAAATTGATTATACTCATTGACTTATTTTTCCGTCTTTAATTGTGATAGTGCGGTCCGACATTTCGGCCAATTGCGGATTGTGTGTCACGATGACGAAAGTCTGCTGCATCTCGTCGCGCAAACGGAAAAACAGCTGGTGCAGTTCTTGTGCGGATTTCGAGTCGAGGTTACCCGAAGGCTCGTCAGCAAGGACCACGGCGGGGTTGTTGATCAGGGCGCGTGCCACGGCAATGCGCTGCTGTTCGCCGCCCGAAAGTTCCGATGGCTTATGGTGTTTCCTGTCGGTAAGGTTCAGGTATTCAAGCAGTTTCTCGGCGCGTGCCACGGCTTCTTTCCTTGATGTGCCGCCGATGAAGGCAGGAATGTAGATGTTTTCGATGGCGGTAAACTCAGGCAGAAGGTGATGGAACTGGAACACGAAACCGATTTTCTGGTTGCGGAAGGCGGCCAAGGCGGTGTCGTTGAGTCTGCTGATTTCGGTTCCGTCGATGATGAGTTGTCCGCGGTCGGCTTTGTCCAGCGTCCCGATGATGTGGAGCAGGGTAGACTTGCCGGCCCCCGAAGCGCCCACTATGCTCACGATTTCCTTTTTAGCAATCTGTAAGTCAATGCCTTTGATGACTTCCAGTTTGCCGAAAGATTTGTATATGCCTTGTGCTTGAATCATTTTTGCCAATTTGGGCGCAAAGATAATAAATATTGTGGTGGTCGGGATGATTTTGGAAAAAACCTTACTTTTGCGGCATGAATTGTCAGGATGAAGTAAACAGGCAAAAGGAATATTTCGCCGGATTGCAACGTGCGGCGGCAATGCCCATGTCGGAGCAATTCAAGGCTGAACTTGATGAGTTTATGGGCTATGATGATGTCAGCGAGGCTACAAAAGCGGCCTTGTCGTTTTGGATGGATGTCGTCGGCCCATTCAGCAATACTTTGGCCTATATTGTCAATAACCGTTTCATTTTGGAGGAAAAGGAACTCATTATGAATGACGATTCCAACGATGATTCCTTGATGCTGGCTGACGAAATTTTCAGGACTTTGAAGCGTCTTAACAAATTTACTGTCAAGAGCTTGCTTTCTGTTTTGGAAACAGGGTCAATCGTTCAGGAACGTCTTTTCCAATTGTTTATTGCCGATGACGAGATGGGATTTTCCGATTTGCTGTTACGCGAGGAATGCGACACAACCCGTTTGGCGCGCCTTTGCCGCAATTGCTGGGACGATGCCTTTACTGGAATGAATATGCAAGACGACGATTTCCCTTTCATGCTTGATTTTTTGGCGGAAAACCTGAAGGCAAGTGGCAAGGCTGATGAAAAACTGGTTCTGGCAACCGTCGAGCAGTTGCAGCCATCGACGGAACAGCTTTCTGAAGCGGAAGATGCTGATGACGAAACGTTTAACGAAAGCCTTGAACAGTATTATGCTGACTATCGCCAGTTCTGTGAATCGCTGTTCCGAACTTACCTTTTTTATTATTGGGAATGGTACGACGACTTCAGTTTCAGGGAACGCAAAATCATTGAGACGATTATCCGTCAACCGCAAGCCAAGGAATTGTATGCAAGATTCGAGGCTGAATTTCAGTCAGTGGAAACAGGTTCTGAGTTCATTCCGAAAGAGCCTTTTGTCTTGCCTGCCGATTTCTTCAGCATTGACAATCAGCATACTGATGCAAGGGAATTTTTCTATGTAGATGCCAAGATAAGACACAAGGGCGTTTCGGCTTTCGTCACCTTTATTAATTATCTGGCGGAACAGGGCTACATTAGGGACGACAACCAAGTGAAAGCCTTGTTTGCCTATCGGATGACAGGCCGCAACCGTCCGCAAGGCAGTTTGCCGCCCATTGTCTGGCAGGGCAAGAACGGCAAACCCTACGAATTGATTTACATAGTCAAATATTTTTCCGAGCGTGGCGATTATGCCAAAATGCGGCTTTTCTTTACGGGTCCGGAATGGCCGAAAGACCGCTACAGCAGTTATGCTCAGGGAGCCAATTCCGAGTTGCGCCGTTTTGTGGAAGAGCTTTATGGGTAGGATGGCGTGATTGCTGGTATGGCATGGCGGTGCTGTTTCGGCATAAAAGAGATTCCCTATCCAAAGAACTTTTGTCTTTCTTCTTCCGTCAGCATGCCGCTGTTGATGATTTCTTGGCGTACTATGATTAAGTCTTGTTCAAGTAATGCCCCTATATATTCAAAATCAATGGTTTGAAATGCTGTGGTTGTACCTGTCACGGGCTGAGCACAATTTACAAATGAGTCGTGGTCAAGGAAAGAGTAATTATCGGCTTTTAACATGACTTGGCGGTCGAGCAAATGCTGGTTGTGCATAATGAAAGGGTGGATTCTTGAATTGATGAGAACCGTGCATACGCAAATAGTGTCACCGCTTACTCCCGCAATGATGTAGAATTTGTCATGGTCGACACCTGACATTGGCCCTAATAGGACCATGCCTGGCAATATCGGTTTCTGACTTGCAAGAAGATCTTGAATCGATGGCATCAGTTGAACATTTTTTTCAAGTCGTTGTATTGCTTGACGTAATCTAATGCCTGTTCATCCATTCCGGCCTCGCGGATAATGCTTTCAACGTTGATTGGATAGTCGCGAGCCGTGGAACGCCAAGCTATGTCGTGCGATTTTTCGGTAATCTCATCGTAAGTCATTTCGCCGTACTTGCTGATGCAGTCGCTAAGGATTTTCTGGTCGACGGGTGAAAGTTTCGTGAGGTCGGCTTCGCGTTTCGGGGTAAGGTACATCCAGTCGGTAATGCTAAAGGCTCTTTCCAAATGGTCGACATCGCTCATATAGGAGTCACCTCTGACAATTTTAAACATGTCATAAATGCGTGAAGGAACTGGACCGTGTCCCATGGCGATGTATATGTCGCCTGTAATGGCGTTGCCATACGAACATAAACTTTCTCTGTCGGCAAAATATAATATTTTGAATATCTTGTGAATGTCTTTTCTTTTCAGATGTTGAGCTATGAAAAGGACGGCGTTCAGTGATTTCTCTTTGTCAAAAGTGAGGTTGATGTCTGACATGATGTTTGTGTTGCTTTTTATTCGCAAAAGTACACTGTTTTTCTGAGATATTGTATAAAAGAAGTTTTTATTTTTTCCCAATAAAGCCAATTGCCTTTTTGTGGAGTTCCCGTCTTTCTATTTTCTTCTATAAGTTTCTATAATGTTTGCAGTTGTTTTTTCGGGTGTTTATTTTTGCCGCCGAATTTAAACCGATGACGTAATGGATGACCAAAAACAGGAAGATAATCTTGAGAAAAAGGAAGATAATGATGGCTGCGGCTGGGCTGTCGTGATAGTGTTGATAGTCCTTGCAGTTATCGGCCTGATGGTGCTGGGCATTGTGAGGTATTGGCGTTGGCTTGGGAATAAGATAGGTTCGGGGTCTTATGGCATGATAGTTTTCTTTGTTGTGCTGGGTATCATTTTTGACATTGTTTTTTTCTTGCATTATGACAAAAAGAATTGAGAAAACCATGCAGTCCGCGAAAAAACATAGAATGTTGAGTTGCATTAGCGAAGATTTTCTATCTTTGCGGCGTTGCTTCGGCAACAGACATGTTGATAGAACGTTCAGCACGTTTCGTCCTGATTGGATAAAATCTGGTAAATTTCATCAAGGGACGGGAAAGTGGCAGTGCGTTCCATACCCTACAGGGCGTGGACTGCTTTTCTCATTCTTTGATACCGGTTTACCAGAGCCTTTCCAACGGAGTGATGAAAGTTGGTCTGCGCTCTGTTTTTGTAGTTGGAGGAAGGAGTTGATTTAGCTCCCTGAGCTTGTCGAAGGGACGCGATAAAGTTAGGAGTTAGGAATGAGGAGTTAGGAGGATTTAGGGAACACGAATTATCGCTAATTATCCGTAAAAGATTGAAGGGTAGGAAATTGATGGTCCATTTGTGGAAATTTGCGTTTGAGAAAATTTAGCCCGTTGAGCTTGTCGAAACGGAGGATAAAATAGGAAAAAGGAAGAAAAATGAATTCAAAGAGCATTTGTTTGCTGAAAAGCTATATCTTTGACGGCGGAAATGGGGAGAAATCCATTTCTGTTAGCGAAGGCATAGCAGTGTCCAACTCAAGAAACCCCGCCAAGGTCATGAGAAACAGTGGACAGAAGCAACAATGCTCTTTCGCGCCATTATATTCTGTCGATACGTTATTCGTATATGGAAATATAGGGCGTGAGCAAGTTTCTTCAAAGTCTATCTGTTTCGGGAAAATCCTTGGCGGGAGCCAACCATCGGTTGGTTATGTTCCTTTGAGTAGTAGGCATGAAGCAAGCGTAACTCACGCTTTTTTTCGTGCCAATGCCCGTTGGCGGAAGTGGAAAAGAGAAACAATCTTAAAATAAACGCGATATGTTATACAGAGTAACAGTAAAAAACAGCAAAATCACCAGCGGCATCCGCATAGAACGCGGCATGAGCGTTGACGTGGTGACAAACAGCATGAGCAACCCAGTTACCACTAACGGCGGACAACCTGTCGTGGATGCCTTCATGCGCATTTACGGAATCGACATCAGGAAAGCCGGAGCTTTGAGCATGGCTTGGCTGGATGTGGAGAGAATTGGATAGAAAACTTCAAATTAACATAGTACTAACTAAACAATTAAACAAATGGATTTAAGAAAAATGGGTCTCGATGAATTGAAGAAAGTGTTTGTCGAGACAGTCCTCCCGAAAATTAAGGAAGGATGGGAAACTGCGAAAGAAAAACTTTTTGGAGAAAATGGAATTTTGGATGAAATTAAAAATAATCCCAAAGAGTTTTTTGATGCTGCTAAACTTGCAGCGAAACTCGATTTCTCTTTTGAAGAAGTGGAGATGCTGACTGTTGAAAAGATTGTTGAAATCTCAAAACAGCACATGGCTGCCAACAGCAACGAAGTCGTTGCTTACAAAACGCTTGAAAAAGACACTTTCAAAGTGTATCTTGCTTATGCAACAGACCGTGAATTGCTGCCTGAAGAAGAAAACCATTATGTAGTCATTGAAGCAGATGGTTTGTCTAAAGACGTAAAGGAACTGTTTTCTGAATCTGATGTTGTAATCTTAAAATAATACAAATTATGGCTAGTAGTTTTATCAGTACAATTGCTGAAGCTTTAAAGCGCTTTTTTGAATGCGTTAAGAACTTGGTGAAAAAGGTAATCAACGGAATCTTGAATTTTTTCAAGGAAATTGTCAATTATTTCAAATCTTTACGTCTGATAAAGAATAAGGATATACCTTTCATCGCTAATCCGGAACAGTTTAAGGATATGATAAAAAATGCTCCAGTTAAAAATGTGGGCATTTTTGAAGCTACATATAACGCTGAAACTGATGAAATTGAAAACGCTCGCTATTTAGCAGCGGATGATGTTGATGAACAGACCAAAGAAGTCCTTGGAAATGAACAATTGGTGGTACTAAATTAATCAATTAATCAATGATATGAAAACAATTCTTGGAGTAGTATTAGGCTTGGGCGCCATTGCTATTGCTGCAATTGCAGTCTCGAAAAGCAAGAAAAAGGTTCCTATGGAATCAGAGACCGTAAATGGTAATCTGAAAATGAGTGATGTTGTTGGCTATTTTAAAACGCTGCAATTAGTAAAAGGTAAAAATGTTCCGTTTGTCGCTCGTGCAAGTCGGTTCAAGGATGTCATCAACACGAATTCGGCAAAACCTCAGTCATTAGTGCTTGGAGTTTTTAATCAGGAGTCTGATGAATTAAGCCCTGTTAAAATAATCTATTGTGACGGCTTTGACGAAAAACTTCTCGAAGTGTTAGGGAATGAGGATTTAGTCGTGCTAAATTAACAATCAAATAGGAACCGAGCATCAAAGCTCGGCTCCTATTAAATTTTAGATAAAACATGGGATGGCTTGATATACTTAAAATTGTTGCTGTAGCGATTGCTGGTGTTACAGCAGCTGTAGTGATTAAGAAAAAGATTACAGCTGCAAGATTAAAGGCTAAAGTTGCCGAGGATTTTGCAAATGCAATTAAACTGAAAATCAAAGATAAAAGTACAAAGACTGTTGATGTCGGTATTTTTGGTGCAAACAATCAGCTTATTGCAGAAAAAACTTACAAATCAGAAGAAGGAATTTCTGATGAATTGTATGTTGGTCAGGTTCTTTATGTGAATAGTTAATAAAGATGATAAAAGTTTTAGTTCAAAAACAAGAAGTTGATTCAGACGAAATGATTTATGCAAATCAAATCGAAAATTCGTTTGAATCATTCGTTAAAGACACATTAAATCGAAAAAAGGAATTACCAATAAAGGTCTGTCCAAAGTTTGAAATCATTAAGCGAGAAGCAAATCCATATCGCGTGGAACATAACGCATCTTTTGAAATGGAAGGCAGTTATGGCTTTGTCTCTTTGGTGAATGATTTTTTCAAAAGTAGAGACGATTGGGATGTTTGCTTCAAAAAGCACACCTTATTAATTACTTTGGATATAAAACCCAATGACAATTCAAAATCAAAGACAATGGAAACGAAAAAAACAGATGAAACACCTGATTTTATTCCTGTAGTTCCGAAATATACTTTCGAGCAGATGATTTTGCCAGAAAACGTGAGCAAAGATTTATTTGATGCATTGAAAGTAATTGAATGTAAGGAGCTTATATATGATAAATGGGGGTTCTCGGAAATAGATTCTGTTCCAAGAAGCGTCTTGAATTTTTACGGTGACCCAGGGACAGGTAAAACGATGTGTGCCCATGCTATTGCTCATCGTCTTGGAAAGAAAATATTGTTGCTTAATTATGCAGAAATCGAATCGAAATATGTCGGCGAAGCACCAAAAAATCTGATGAAAGCGTTTACGATTGCAGAGCAAACGGATTCGGTTCTGTTTTTTGATGAAGCTGATTCTTTTTTGGGCAAACGCATTCAGAATGTCACACAAGGATCGGACCAGGCCTTAAATTCGCTTCGCAGTCAAATGCTTATCCTTTTGGAACAGTTTTCGGGCGTTGTCTTATTCGCAACAAATTTGGTGACAAATTTTGATAGGGCTTTTGAATCGAGAATTTTGAAACATATTCGTTTTGAATTGCCAAATCAACAGGCTCGTTGTGCCATTATTAAGAAAATGCTGCCTTCAAGGTTGCCGAAAACTCACAACTTCACTGATGAAGAAATTGACAAGGCAAGTGCAATGATAGATGGCTTTTCGGGAAGAGAGATAAAGAATGCCATTTTGGATATGATGCTTTCAAAAGCGAAAGTTGGCGATGATTCATTGGTTTTTGAAATCAGTGATTTGTTTGATGCTTTTGCCAAAAAGAAAGAAGAACTTAAAGTTCTCAAAGAGCAGGAAGAAAAATTGTTGAAAGATAAGATTTTGAAGAAGTTGCACGAGAAGAACGAAGAAGCACGTATTGAAAATGAAGCTAAGGAAGTGATGCAACCAGATTCTGGTGAAGGAGGTGCTTCTGCTGAAGTATTGGTGAAATAACAAAAAAAGTAAATTTCCCTATGCGTACCACCACCCTCCAATTCACCCAACCCGCCCGCCGCGTTTACACTTCGGTGAAACGTGCCGTTGAGAAATGCGGACAGTTCAGGCATGTCGTGCCGAATGATGACACTTTTGCCATCACGGCGCGGCATGGCATGAGTCTGTTGGCCCTGGGCGAGAAAATCACCATTCATGTCGTGGCCACGGGCACGCAGTCAAGCAAAGTGGTCATCGAATCGGCCAACCAGATTTTCATCAACATCCTCAACCTTGGCGCAAACAAGAAAAACGTGCAAAGCCTTGAAGATTACA
>JAZQPN010000446.1:0-5001 GCA_045628585.1 Bacteroidales bacterium
GGCCGCCAACGGCAAGCAGCCTGTGAAATACTGGATGCACAACAACATGATCACCATCAACGGACAGAAGATGGGCAAATCGTTGGGCAACGCCATGTCGCTTGAAGATTTCTTCGCAGGCAACCACCCGCTTTTGGAAAAGGCCTACGCCCCGATGACCATTCGTTTCTTCATCCTTCAGGCACAATACCGCAGCACCCTCGACTTCTCCAACGAAGCCCTGCAAGCCGCCGAAAAAGGCTACGCACGCATGATGGAAGCATGCAAGGCTGCCAAGAGCATTGTCCCGACAGAAGACGCAGCAGAAGTTGGCATTCAGAAGATTATGGATGCCTGCTATGATGCCATGAACGACGACTTCAACAGTCCAATCGTCATTGCAAACCTCTTCGAGGCCGTGCGCATTGTGAACACCATCAAGGACGGCAAGATGCAAATCAATCCTGCCGAACTCGAACTGCTCAACAAACTGTTCCAGAGTTTCGTCTTCGACATTCTCGGCCTCATCGACAGCGATGCCGCCGACAACAGCAGCGACTTGGTGGAAGGCCTCATGCAGACCATCATCGGCATCCGCAAGGAAGCCCGCGCCAAGAAAGACTGGGCCACCAGCGACCTCATCCGCGACGAACTGGCCAAATACGACATCGTGCTGAAAGACGGCAAGGACGGCACGACCTGGAGCAAGAAATAATCACGGACGCTAATGGAAAACATTGTTGAACACGGATTTAACGGATCTAACGGATTGTTGTTTTGCAAGCAAAACTTCTCCGTGTCAATCCGTCCTATCCGTGTTCGGTTTCTTTTCCGAGGTTTGTAATTCAGTTATCAGAAATAATCACAAAAAAACAACGGCATGGCATATCATTTCAGGAATCTGGTTTTTGAAGGCGGTGGCGTGAGAGGCATTGCCTACGCCGGCGCTTTGGAAGTGCTTGAGGAAGAAAAAATCCTGCACAACATCAAGCGCGTGGCCGGCACATCAGCCGGCGCCATTCTCGCCGTTTTAGTCGGTTTGGGCTACACGCCAAAAGAAATCAAGAACATTGTCGGAGAACTTGATTTCAACAAGTTCAAGGATGATTCGTGGGGGTTCCTACGCGACTCGAAACGCATCTTCACGGATTACGGCTGGTTCAAAGGCGATTTCTTCCGTGAATTTATCGGCGGCATCATCAAAGACAAAACCGGTGACAGCGAGACCACTTTCGGCCAACTTTCCCAGATGAAACAAGATGGCAAGCCGTTCCTCGACATCTACCTCATTGGCAGCAACTTATCGACGGAGTTTTCCGAAGTGTTTTCTGCCGAAACCACACCTGATTTCAGCATTGCCGATGCAGCTCGCATTTCCATGTCGATTCCGATTTTCTTTGCCGCCGTTCGCGCCAACCCGCGAAAAGACGTTTACGTTGACGGCGGTCTCCTCGACAACTACCCGATTCAGGCCTTCGACAACAGGAAATTTGTGGCCAAACATTTTGTCAGGACAGCATACTACAACAAAATCAACGAGGCACAGAAGAAAATGCCAAAAGGACTCGGTCTCGCCAACGAATACGTCTATAACCAAGAGACCTTAGGATTCCGTCTGGACAGTTCCGATGAAATCGCCGTCTTCCACGACAACACCGAACCGCAAGTTAAGGACATTGACAATTTGTTTGACTACACTTCTGCCCTGCTCAAGACCTTAATTGATTTCCAAAGGAACACCCACCTCCACAGCGATGACTGGCAACGCACCATTTACATTGACACTCTGGATGTGAAAGCCACCGACTTCGACCTCAGCGACGAAAAGAAAAACGCTTTACTTGAATCGGGCCGAAACTACACCAAGAGCTACCTCGAATGGTTCAATAACGACGAAGAAAAAGCTAATAAAGTCAAATAATCAAGTTCATACACTATGAAAAAAACCGCATTATCAATAATCGTATTACTTCAGGTTTTCATCCTTTCGTCTTCCGCTTTTTGCCAGAGCCTTTGGAAAGACAGCCGCAACGTTTGGGAAGCCGATTTCCGTTTGGGAAAATACATTCCTTTTGAGGAACGCCATGCCTACATGAAATCGTTGCCACAATACGGCGTGGATTTGCGCATTGCACGCCAGACCGATGGCCGCAGCCAATGGGAGAAAAACTTCAACTACCTGACCTACGGCGCCTTTTTCCGTTTCGAGAAGAACCATGTCGACAGCATCAAATACACGACCCGCAACGAGCAAGGCTACGCCTACGACCAGTGGATTGCACTTGGTGACTGCTATTCATTGGGAGGTTTCATCAACGGCAGTTTCTACCGTGGCAAAGCCTGGTCGCTGGATTACGACATCATGGGCGGACTTTCGTTTTGGACACACTGGGGCGATGAGTTCATCGGTTCGTGTGCCAACGTCCATCTCGCCCTCGATGCAGGCCCGACTTTCATGATTGAAGACAATTTCGACCTGCTTGTCCGCTACCAGTTTTCACATTCATCCAATGCCGCTATCGCCTTGCCCAACTGCGGCATCAACGTGCTCAGCTGGATGGTCGGACTGCGTTATCACCCTAACGGACGGCCAGAAAGAATTGCAAAAGAGCCGTATCAATGGAGCAAAAAGTCATCCATCTACGCATCGGAAGCTTTCGGCATATTGCAGACCAACGAAAGCATGAGGGTTCACGAAACCGCCGACGGCAGCTTGGTTGATGACCTGCCACAGGAAAGGCCTTACTATCTCGGCAACGTAATCCAAATCGGTTTTCACCGCCAGTTCCACCCGAAATTCAGTTATGATGTCGGACTCGACATTGGCTACACGGGCGAAACCAAACGCATGTTTGAAAAGGCTCACCAGATGTATAACGACGGCCACGAAAACTTCACCACCTACGATGTGCCGCTGCTCGAATATTCCTTTGCCCGCAGTCTGCACATTGCGCCTTCGGCGATGTTTGAAATCAACTACAACAATTTCGCCTTCTGTCTTGGCGGAGCCTATTATCTCTGGCACGGCATCTATTACGGCACCGACCAGAAAAAGACCTGGGGCTTGCCCGAAGACAGCGAAAGCCGTTTTGAGGACACTTATCTTCCACCTTGTTACCGCACATTCTACGGACGTTTGGGTTTCAAATACTATTTCGGCGAAAACAAGAACATGTTTGTCGGAAGTTTCATGAAAGTCCATGAAGTAGTCATCGACTACGCGGAATTCACTTTCGGCATCAACCTTTTCAGTTGGGAAAGCAAACACGAGCGCACTTACAGAAGATGAAAAGAAGACTGCTACTGTTCTTCCTGTTCTTTTTGTCAGGAGTTGCATTTTCACAGACTTTCGACAATCTTTACATTGAGTCAGGATTCAATTACGGTCACTTGACCCCTTTCGATCCTTCGCACGCCAGCATCGGCGAGGCCAAGCAATGGAACATCGACATCCGCATTGGGCAGCAGACCTACGGCCTGAAACGCTGGCAACAAGAACTGAATTACCCTTCGTTCGGCCTGCAACTGGATTATGAACACAACACGCTCAACGATGCCAAATACATCCGACGCAACGAACAAGGTGAAGCCGTAACCACCTACGAGCCACTTGGCAACTGCATTGGCATTTCAGGTTTCCTGAACGGTTCTTTCTATAAATCAAGGATTTGGTCGCTCGATTACGACATCATTTACGGCATGGACATCTGGACACGCTGCCACAATGAGTTTATCGGTGCACGATGCAATTTCCACGTCAGTTTCGACCTCGGCCCGACTTTCCGCCTCAGCGACCATTTCGATTTAGCTTTACGCTACATTTACATCCATTCTTCCGATGGCGCCATCCGCCTGCCCGACTATGGCGTGAACAGCCATAATGCAAGATTGGCCGTGCGTTATCGTCTGACGGAGCCAAAGAAAACAATTAAAAAGGAATACGAACCATTTGAAAAGACTTGGAACGCTTTCGTTTCGGAAGGCGTGGGATTCTTGCAGACCTACACCACGCAAGGCGACCAGATTCCGGGCGAGACGCCAATGTTTTTCGGCAACACGATAAGAGTTGGCGTCACACGACAGTTTTCACCGAAATTCATCTGGGATGCCGGCCTCGATTTCCTTTGGACGGGTGAAACCAAAATGCGTTACGAAATGCTTGGCGAGCCATACAATTTCTGGCGCTCAACACACATTGCCGCCTCTGCCGATTTCGAAATTCTCTTTGGCAGATTTGCTTTCTGTGCCGGCTTGGCATACTATCTGAACCACGGCATTTACAGTGGCACTAACGAAAGAAAAACCTGGGGATTCGGCAGCCTCAGCGAATTTGAGCAAAACCATTTGCCGCAGTTCTACACCAATTATTACGAGCGCGTGGGCTACAAACTCTACTTAGGCAAAAACAACCGCCACTACATCGGTACCTTCATGAAAATTCACCTCAACAGCATCGATTACATTGAGTGGACCTACGGATTCAAAATCTAACTGATTATTTCCACAAACAATAGAACTAAACGAAACAAGGCGGCTCAAACGAGTCGCCTTGTTTCATTCTTATTTGACGGGTTCAATTACACCATCAGTGCGCCGACAAGACCCAGAATTGCATAGAATTCAGGAAGAGCGGCATAGATAAGCGTGTTGGTGAACACATCGTGGCCCTGGCTGACGCCGACGATACCGTTAGCGCAAACCTGTCCTTGACGGATAGCGGAAATCATGCAAACCAAACCAACGCAAAGGCCGACGCCAAAGATGACGAGACCTTGTGTTGGGTCAGCCTTCAGCTTGCTGAGCAGCATGAAGAAAGCCACGAAACCATAAATGCCTTGCGTAGCCGGCAGAGCTGAAAGCACCATGAAATTACCCGATGCTTCCGGTCTCTTTTTCAGTCCGCCTTCAGCAGCATTACCAGCCGTGGTAGTGCCGATTGAACTTCCAATTCCTGCTAAGGCCAATACCAGACCCAAGCCAAGATAACCTAAAATTACTTCCATGATAAATACTATTTTTAAT
>JAZQPN010000447.1:0-3509 GCA_045628585.1 Bacteroidales bacterium
TGGCTATGGAACAGCCTGTCTGAGGCTTGTTGAGGCTCTCCCAGCCACAAAATGCCGTTTTTGCTCCGAATCAAAGCCTTAAGGAACAAAAACGCAGAAACAAAAAGACCGACCAAAAAAATCACTTTTTAGTCGGCCTCCAGATTACAAACTTACTTTGTTTTTAATTGTTTAGGATTTCCATTTTACCCATCAGTCGTGTCTCGACCGATTCGTATGCAGCGGCATATCCGAAGATGAAATGAAGCGCCTTGCTGCTTAGGTTTTGTCTTTTGCTTTCGGTTTGGAAAACTTCGCGGATTCCATCCACCAAAGCATCATTGTAAGTAAGTTCAAGGTTGCGCGTAGAGTTATTTGTCATAGGCATTGTTTAGGTTATACATGCCTTATAAACGCAACTCGTCAACGCATATTGTATGAAATTCATTAATTTTTCAAAAAATCAGTAAGCCAACGACATCTGGTTGGTTTCCATCATCTTGCGGAGATTAATCAGTGCGTAGCGCATACGGCCCAAAGCGGTGTTGATGCTCACATTGGTGATGTCGGCGATTTCCTTGAAACTCATGTCGTCGTAGATGCGCATACGCAACACTTCGCGTTGTTCAACGGGCAGATACTCAATCATTTTGCGCAGGTCGCTATGGATTTGGTCGTCAATCATGCTCTGTTCCACCGACGGGTCGGAAATCGGCGCATTGTCGATGTAATTGTAGTCTTCGCTTGACGATTCCACCGTCGGGATGCGGTTTTCCTTGCGGAAATGGTCGATGACCAGATTGTGCGAGATGCGCATGGCAAACTGCACGAATTTTCCCTCGTCCTTATACACGCCCGCCTTAATCGTGCGGATGATTTTCACGAAGGTGTCCTGGAAAACATCATCGGCTAACTGCCTGTCTTTCACAAGCGTCATGATGTAAGAATAAACCTGTGCCTGGTAACGGCTAACCAACAATTCAAAACTTGCGAGATCTCCATTTCTGTAATTCTCGACAAGTTCTCTATCGCTTTTAATAACTTCGGACATACGGCCCCCTATTTTTATGCACTCAGTGCTTGTTTATAAAGGGTAAATATCTGTCGATAGTGTTTCTGTTTAGTTAGTAATGAAATTTGCTGCAAATATAGGGCTTAATTTTCAAATGTCAAGCGAATTGTGATTTTTTTGTTTCAAAACTCAACAGAAAACGCGTTTATCCGCAAAAAAAACACAAGCCAAACATTGTTTTATGACTTGATTGTTATCCCATTATCAGAAATATACTGTCTGATGAAATTGGCAATATCTTCAGTTGAAACATCATACTTCGGTTCTAAAAGATCAAATCCTTGAGGCTTTGAAAAATAGTTCTCATTCAGCAAAATACTGTAAATGCGTTTGGAATGAATGGCATGACGCGAAAACTTTCCAGCATATTCAACACCTTTTGCCAAGTCGAAACCTTCTCTCAGCAAGGAATAAATGTCGTAATAATCACGGAAAGCGCTTCTTACAGCAATGGTAAACAGTTTCATCCCAAGCAATTCCTGAAGTGATGGCGTAACAATATTATGATAAACAAATCCTTTTCCTAATTCAGGTACGGAATTTTCCGGCCTATAAAACGACAATTTGACATTCCCATTCACAAAAACCTGCATTTGGTTTTTCGACAAAAACTCTTTCCTGCAATCAGGATACGCCTTCGACACTTCATTTGAAATGGCCGCAAAATCAAGCATCGGACGTTCTTTTCGAATTCCTAACAATTCAAAATCAAGGTCTTCGCTCTTTCGGTGCATCATTTGTAAAGATTGAGCCGTGCCGCCACATAAGTACAAACCTTTCACAATTTCCATTTGTGAAACGGTTTCAAATACAGGTATCGTTTCAGCCCTAAGCCCTTGCTTCCAATTCTGGTTTTCCATATCGTTTCAGGTATTTGTCTGGGTTTTTGATTCCGAAAAACATGGCGGCCAGCAGCCAGTTGATAATGCCGTAATAATCGCCTTGTGAAACAAGTCTTTTCCGCCAAACACAACGGAGTCGGTTCATCGAATACAGCTCTTTCAGTTTGTGTAAATCCTCAAATTCAAGATAAAGCAAAGCCTTTTCTATCAGTATGTTGTCATCAATGTTTTGTGCGCCTTTGGTGTATGACCAAACGCAGCCCATCTTTTCCAACTGACGCCAAAGCCTCAATTTCTTGCTTTCTTTCGCAACATCCCTATTTCCATTACGGTTCATCATGCCGCAAAAATAAGAATAAAATCGAAAACAACGGTCATTTGTTCTCTTTAACATTGCAAATGAACAAAATCGCTCTTCCATTTTTCTTTTGAAAGTTTTTTCAAAACTCCTTGTTTTTTTGAAAAATGGAAAACCCTGCATCCTACTTCGTTCTTTCTGAAGACAAACCTATCTGACCAATGGTTAAAAATGGGAAAATTCGTCTAAGAGTTTACCTATGTATATGATTTTCATTTAAAAAAAATTTCGCTTTCGTCTGCTTTTTCAACCCAATTTAGTAATTTTGCAGCCGAAATAGAGTTGCTTGTCGAGTTGGGTCGAGGTATTGTTACGTCGATAGTTTCCCTTTCAAGTAACTCTTTTTCTGTTATTTTGCAGATACATTTTTTTCGTACCTTTGCAGTTTCAAATTTTTACGGTTTTGGAAGCAAAAGGAACATCCTATATTGACATTCGGAATGCGAATGTCAACAATTTGAAGGACTTGAGTCTGAAAATCCCTAAGAACCAGTTGGTTGTCATTACGGGACTTTCGGGTTCGGGCAAGTCGTCGTTGGCTTTCGACACCTTGTATGCCGAAGGTCAGCGCCGTTATGTGGAGAGTCTGAGTGCCTACGCGCGGCAGTTTATGGGCCGACTGAACAAGCCCGATGTGGAAAGCATCAAAGGCATGTCGCCCGCCATCGCCATCGAGCAAAAGGTCAACACGCACAACCCGCGCTCCACAGTGGGCACAAGCACAGAGATTTACGAATTTCTGAAACTGCTTTTCGCCCGAATTGGCAAGACCTACTCCCCCATTTCCGGCAAACTGGTCAAGAAGCACCAGGTGATGGACGTGGTGAATTTCATCATGGCCTTGGAAAAAGGCACGGTGGTTTACATTGCGGCGCCGCTGCTGCTGCCCGAAAACCGCACGCTTGCCGAGCATCTCAACATTCTCATGCAGCAAGGGTTTTACCGGATTCTTGTCAATGGCGAAGTCGTTAAGATTGAGGATTTTATCGACAGCAAGAAGAAAGTCGCGCCAAAGAATGTGAAACTGATGATCGACCGCGTTCGCGTCAACGAAAACATTCAGGATGAACTCGGCCGGCTTTCCGATTCCGTGCAGACCGCCTTCTACGAAGGTAAGGAATGTTGCCAAATCATCTACGAAATTAATGGCGAGCGTAAAACCATCGATTTTTCGTCGCGTTTTGAGGCCGACGGCATCGTTTTTGAGCCGCCGACCACCAATCTCTTTGCCTTCAACAATCCTTTCGGCGCCTGCCCT
>JAZQPN010000448.1:0-24934 GCA_045628585.1 Bacteroidales bacterium
GCTATCCCATCACTAAAGTTCCCTGGAGATGAACTGCTGACTTCAAACACGACTTCACCTTTTTTGTTAATGTAACCATTACGGCAATCACCTTCATCCCTCAATTTCACTATAGCCATGCCGTCATGAAAGTTATAGAAAGCATCGATTCCGTAGTAGTCGTCAAAAAACTTGGAGGCGATGACCATCTTGCCTGTTTTGTCGATAAAACCCCAGTTTTTGCCAACCTTCACTCCTGCCAACCCTTCACTAAAATCATGTGCAGCGTCGAATTGTGGAGCTATCACCAACTTACCTTTTTCATCAATAAAGCCCCATTTGTCACCGACTTCCACACGTGCCATGCCTTCAGAAAATGGTTCGACATAGTCATACTGCGGTTCAGTCACCACCTTTCCCGTCTTGTCGATGAAACCGTACTTTCCATTCGTTCCACCTTCGCGAATCACGAACAGACCAGAATCGTCCTTGCCATTTTGTTCCTTGCTGCCGCAACCCGTAAATGCCATTGCAGCCATAAGCATTATTGCTCCGATAATGTGTCTTGTTTTCATAATTTTCAATATTAGATTATTGATTTTCAAATTAATTCTTCAAGTATTGCCATAATGTTCAACACACCCATCAGCACGCATATCAACACCGCAACAATAAACACTATGTCGATGGCATTGAACTTGACATCAGTCATAATTGGACACTTTCCCAATTTCCTTGCATTCTTCTTTCTCACGAGACAGGCGACAATTGGTAGTATGAAAAAAATTGTTGCCAATGAACAGACAATGTCTATAAAATCCGAACTCTCAAATTCATAGTCACTGCTAAAAAAAGAAGATGTGTAATCTATTGACGTAAAAGAAACCGACAAAAACACCAATCCAATTACTGCCAAAATGCAATACAAAAGCAAAAACCAGAATTCCTTAGCCGAGGCCGTTCCCTTGAAATTGACGCACTTCTTAATGCCACCTATAAAATAATTATAGAAATAGCTTTCCTTGAAAGTACTGGCTTGCTGCGTTGCCGAGGCATTTGATGTGTTTACGCCAGCCACAGAATCTGTCGGTTCAGGCTGTTCGAGCCATTCGCCGCAGTAGCGGCATTTCTTTGCTTCCGCTTTGATTTCCTCACCGCAATGAGGACATTTTTTCATTTCTTCCATTTTGTAAAATATTTGTATTCAATTTGTTAATTTACGAACTCCATATTATATTCACCATCATCAGCAAGGTAGAACTTGACTTGCTTTGTCTGGTGTTTTTCAAACCTAACCGTCCACAAATCCAAGTTCTTATCATATTCACAGGCTGTGATGGCCGGCTTATCCGTTGTGAGAATGACAGCCTTCACCAACTCGTAGGCAATTTCTTCATGGCCAACAGCTTCAGGAAAACTCTCAAATGGTTGAATGATGCATTCCACTACATCAGATACTTCTTCCGAGCCGAACCAACGAAAATTGCAGCCTTCCGAGCGCAACTTTTCGCTCCCAACCTTATAGAACAAAGAGTCGAAACTATTCTTTGCCGCATCGACAAACCAGTCAAATTCCGAATTTGCTCTGTCAACATACGCATCAAGCTCATCTCTGAATTTCTCCTCTTCGGTCTTGCCACCTAAATAATAAGCCAAGTCGTCATAATTGTCATACAAACTTGAGCACCATCCGTAACGCTCATCAAGAAATGAATCATAAGCATCGTCAACCTGCCTTTCCACATAATCGTATGCCATGTCGGTCAGTTCTTCAAGTGCGTCATCAAGTGCATTCCAACATTGCGAAGCATGTATGGCAGTCGGCACTTCCGAATAAATTTGCATCTTATGCTTTTCCAGCATGATTTCTTTTTTCGATGGGCCACAGGAGCAAAGCGCAACTAACAGCGCGACAATCATTGTTGTTTTTCTCATTTTCAAATCCCTATCCGTGTCGGGAGCAACTTTTAACTTTGGCCGACTTGCATTCGTTTTCCGACCATTGCTTTTTTGTTGTAACTATTTATTTTTCAAACGATTTTTGCATCGCAGACAAACCGTTGTAATCAGCAAGACTATCATATCATTTTCATTTACGCCGCAAAAATATACCGAAAAAAGCATCCTTTTCTGTTCATATCGTGCCACAGCGTTCCATATCGTGCCAAACGAAAAAAAAGCCCTATCAAGCAAAAACGGCAGAAAACAAACGATTTCCAGCGGATAAGTGCCTAAAAAATCGACTTATCCGCTGATAATCTCACAAAATATACAGATAAACAGCGGATAAGTGGTAAAAAAAATGACTTATCCGCTGATAATCGAAAAAAAATACGTTTCTTTGCAACATCAAACAAAAATGACGAAATCATGCTGATCGGACGCAACGAAGAAAAAGAAACGCTGCTAAGCCTTTTGGAGAAAGACGAATCGCAGTTCTGCGCCGTGTATGGCCGCCGACGCGTGGGCAAGACCTTCCTCATCAAGGAGACTTTCGACTACCATTTTGCCTTCTACCACACCGGCGTCGCCAACGCCTCGAAAAAAGAACAACTCACCGAGTTCCGCGAGTCGCTGCGCAAGGCCGGGCTGAAACGCTGCAAGATGCCGCGCACCTGGTTTGAGGCTTTTCACCTGTTGGAAGACCTGCTGGAACAGTCGCAAGATGAGAAGAAAATCGTCTTCATCGACGAACTGCCTTGGATGGACACGGCCAAGTCGAATTTCATCAGCGCCCTCGAACACTTTTGGAATGGCTGGTGTAATTTCAGGAAAGACATCATCCTCGTCGTTTGCGGCAGCGCTACCTCCTGGATCATCAACAAAATCATCCGCGACCACGGCGGGCTTCACAACCGTCTGACGAACCGCGTCTATCTGCAACCCTTCACCCTGAAAGAATGTGAGCAATACGCCAACGCGCTGCAACTCAATCTTTCGCGAAAGGAAATCGCCGAGGCTTACATGATTATGGGCGGCATACCTTATTATTGGAGCTTCATGAAACGTGGCGAAAGCATGGCGCAAAACATCGACCGCCTTTTCTTTGCCAAAAACAGCCCGCTTTCGATGGAATTTGATGCGCTGTATGCCTCATTGTTCAAACATCCAAATGCTTACATCGAAATCGTCACCGCCTTGGCAACGAAAAAAACCGGCATGACACGCAGCGAACTCCTTGCAGCCACCAGCCATTACGACAACGCCATTTTCAAAAAGGTGCTCGACGAACTTGAACAGTGCAATTTCATCAGGAAATATTACGCCATCGGCAAAAAGGAAAGAGACGCACTCTATCAGCTGATAGACAATTTCACCTTGTTTTATTTCCGTTACATGCAAAACAACACAAGCCACGACGAGCAATTCTGGAGTAACAACTACGCCACGCCTGCACACCATACCTGGGCTGGACTTGCCTTCGAGCGCCTCTGCCTGTGGCACTTGCCGCAAATCAAGGCTGCATTGGGCATTGCCGGAGTCGTAACTTCGGCCTACTCGTGGCGCGCCGAAGCCAACGATGAACACGAAGCCGCACAAATCGACTTGCTCATCGACCGGAAAGACAATGTCATCAACTTGTGCGAAATGAAATTTTCCGACAACGAATACGCCATCAGCAAGGAAGAAGAGGCTAATCTACGCAGGCGCAGGATGGTCTTCCAAACCGTTACAAAAACAAGAAAATCAATACACAACACACTAATCACCACGGTTGGCCTCAAACACAACATCTATTGGGGCAGCATACAATCCGTGGTGATTTTGGATGATTTGTTCAGATAATGCACGATTTTCAGCGGATAAGTGCTTAAAAAATCGACTTATCCGCTGATAATCACACAAAATATGCAGATAAGTAGCGGATAAGTAGTAAAAAAAATGACTTATCCGCTGATAATCGGTAAACGATTCTGAAAATCATTCATTTCGTGCCATTTCATTCCATATCGTGCCAAACAGCACAAATCGCTTGCAATCGGGCAATTTTTCATACTTTTGTGGTGTTTTTCAAGCAAATGATATGGCAGACAACGAGAATTACGAATATTACGAGCGGCTAAAGCGCGAGATTATCGCAAAAATCGGTCGCACGATGGAATCACCGATTGACTTCATCTACCTTGCAAACGCAATCAACAGCGAATCGAAAGAGCAAATCAGCGAGACCACCTTGAAACGTTTTTTCGGCTATATCACGCCGGCAGGCGCACCGCGAACCTCTTCCCTTTCGGTCATGGCACGCTTTCTCGGCTATTCAGGCTGGAAGACCTTCTGCGAGGGTGCAAGCGAATCGAAATTCCTTGCCGACAAAAGCATCAGTACCAGCGACTTGCAGCCTGGCGACAGCATCCGTTTCGAGTGGAAACCCGACCGGATTTGCGTAGCCGAATATTTGGGCGAAAGCCGTTTTCTCGTCACGCAAGCCGAAAAATGCAAGCTTGAAGTCGGCGACCAGTTCACTGCCACACAATTCCTGCTCAACAATCCGCTGATGCTGTGCGACCTGAAACAAGTCAGGCTGCCGAATGCTGCGCCAAAATCATACGTCGCTGGCTTCAAAACAGGATTGACCGCCTTGAGTTTGATGAAAAAATAATACCTTTGCAGCAAATGCAAAGACCATGTTCGACACGGAACTTAACTCAGGATTCATCGAAGAGAACAATATCAACATTGCCAATCATTTCACTGACATTCAGCTGATTCATCCGTCAAGGAATGGCTATAGCGAAGTCTATAAGGCCAAGCGTTTCGGCAAATGGCACACGCTGAAACGCATCACCGACAAAGAGAAAGACAATGTCCGCTACCAAAACCTTTTAGAAAAAGAGTTTGAAATCGCCATTCAGTTTTCGCATCCCAACATCGTTCAGACCATTTCGCTTGAAGAAATTCCCGATTTAGGGACTTGCATCATTCAGGAATTCATCGATGGCTTGACACTCGACGAATTTCTCACCAACGTTCATCCCAACAAGCAACAAACCAAGACTTTGCTGTACGAGATTTGCGATGCCTTGGAATACATTCATGCCCATCAGATTGTTCACCGCGACCTCAAGCCCAACAATATCCTCGTCACGCGCGACGGCAACCATGCGAAACTCATTGATTTCGGCTTGGCCGACACAAGCAGCTACGACATCCTGAAAGAACCCGCCGGCACCACCGGTTTCGCTTCTCCCGAACAGCAATCGACCGACAAAATCGACAACCGTTCGGACATTTACGCTTTGGGAGCCATCATTAACAATCTGCCCAATCCTTCATCAAGGCTCAAGAAAATCGCTAAAAAATGCCTCAATCCCAATCCCGAAAAACGCTTTCAGTCGGCAAAGGAAATCAAACGGAAATTACTTGATAAAAGCGGCATCATCATTTCCATCATTTTGCTGATTGCACTCATCATTTTCGGCGTCGCAATGGCTTTCGACAAGCAAGGCGAAAACATCAACGCACTGAGGAACAACAATTCGCTGCTTTCAAAGCAACTGGATTCCGTAACCAACCGCATGGATTCTTTGACTCTTATCCAGAAAGGTCAAAGTCAAACATTAGACGAACAAAAAGAAGCACTCGCACAACAGACCATAGCCTTGGAAGAAAAAGCGAAGTCATTCGGCGAACAAACAAAGAACGTCGAAGAACAAGCAAATAAGTTGAAAGAACAGACGGAAACAATTGAAGTGCAAAGGCAAGTCATAGAAGAAAAGGTAAAAGCCGTTGAGGAACAGGCAAAGGAATTGGAAGAGCAAGGTGCGCTGAACAAGTCGCAGGAACTGTTCAACACGATTGCAGCAGATGTGACGGATTATGCCAACAAAAGATGCGAAGCCCTTGAAAAGAAGATTGCTAAAATGGGCAAATCGCAGGAAGAAATGATGCGCATATCAAAGGAACAGACCGATCTTATGTTATCGAGAGGCGAATATTCAAAAAAAGTTTTGGACGAGAAAGCTGCTAACGACCCGAATTACAGTGCTTGGCTCGGCCAACTGACCAATATGGAAGGTGAAATCTATGCCGCATTCTGCCGCAGAATCAATGCAGAGTTATATGAAAGAAATTGATTTCACCCCAAAAAAACACTTTTCGGGTGAAATAATTTGGGTCCATCTAAAAACACCTACAAAAACTCCAAGTAATTCTCAGCGTTCACCACATGGAATGAAGCATCGGGATAAGCCTCTTGAAAACACTTTGGAGCATTGGGCTTTTTCTTGCCCGCTTTCATTTCAAAAGCACTCAACAAGCCCGAATTATTCTCCAGCAAATCAATTTCCTGCTGGTCGTATGTACGCCAGAAATAAAAGTCAAGACCAAGACGATTATTATGATTCCGCTTCATGCGCTCCGTGATGATGTAATTCTCCCACAATGCGCCCCTGTCATCATCAGGCCGAAGCGACAATGGCTTAAAATCGCGAATGACCGCATTCCGTATGCCATTATCGACATAATACCATTTGCTCGATTTAGTCACTTCTTTCCGCAGATTCTTCGAATAACCGCCCAAACGATATAAGACGAAAACCTTTTGCAGCAAATCCAAATAACTTTCAACCGTGTTTTTGCTTATCCCAAGTTGTCGACCCAATTCGTCATACGACACCTCGCTACCCATCTGATAAGCAATCAAGCGCAGCAAATCGCGCATTTTCGAAGTGTTCTTTATGCCATCGACTGCAAGAATGTCCTTAAGCAAATAAGCGTCCACAATATCATAAAGATACTCTTTCTTTTGCTCAAACGAATCCAATGTAACCACCTCTGGATAAGTACCATACAGAAGCCGCTGCTCAAGATTGCGCTTCGTGTCGAGAGCCGTTTCAACTGACGAAATTTCCTGTTGCGACAAAGGCAACAAGGTGAATTGCATACTGCGACCCACCAAAGGTTCGCCTGCCTGATTCTTCAAGTCGAACGATGAAGAGCCGCTTGCTATCACACGAATATCCGGCACTTCATCAACAATCAGTTTCAGTTTGCGGCCAATATCCGGAATATGCTGCGCCTCATCGATGGCCAGCAAATCAACATTCTGAAACAAATGCCTGTAATTCGCAATGCCCATCGGCTCTAACATGGCCACTGTGTCAGCATCTTCACCATTGAGCAACATGGCCTTACCTGAAAAATTACGGACAATCTGATTGACCAAAAACGTTTTGCCGACACGACGGGCACCAAACAGCAAAAGCACCTTTTGCGGTGCAAGCCGCTTCATCAACTGACTTTCCAATGTTCTTTGAATAGCATCCATGACATTCTTATTTTGCCTGCAAAAATATACATTTTTACCAAGCAAAACATCAATTTTTGCAAATTCAGTCAATACATTGACTGAATTTAGCTAAATTCAGTCAGTACGTTGACTGAATTTAGTTTTTGGAAAAATAAAAACGGCTATTACAACTACTCTCCCGCCTTAAATTCAGCCTCCAAATCCTCACGTTCAATCTGTTTCTCGCCCCAATCGTCAATCAAGGTTTGCAATTCCTCTTTCTTCTTGCCGTAGGCCCAATAGAAATCGTTGTCAACCTTGTGCTCGGGATGCGCATCAGGATTGGCCATAATAGCATCGAGTTCAGCAAGTTCCGCTTCCATTTTTCCTATGGTTTCCTCCAAACGCTGGATTTCCTTATCGATTTTTCGGAAACGCGCATCAAACTGCTTCTTGCGCTCGTAGTTCTGCTTGTTTTGCGATTGCGGAACCGGTTCGGCGGCCTTAGGTGCTTGCTTGGCTGCCGCCTCCAACTCCTTCAAATGCGTGAGATTCTTCTGCTCCAAAAAATCGTAAATGTCGCCAATGTATTCCTTAATGTTCGGCTTGCGGAATTCATAAACCTTGTTCGTCAGGCCTTGCAGAAAATCGCGGTCGTGCGAAACGATAATCAATGTGCCATCATACTGAATCAGAGCGTTTTTCAGGATGTCTTTCGAAAGCATGTCCAAGTGATTGGTCGGTTCGTCGAGGACAAGCAGATTGGTCGGGAAAAGCAGCATCTTCGCCAAGGAAAGACGCGCCTTCTCGCCACCCGAAAGCACCTTCACCTTCTTGTCGATATCATCGCCTCGGAAAAGGAAAGAACCCAGCAAAGCCTTGACTTTCAGACGCATTTCGCCTACAGCCACATCGTCCAAAGTTTCAAAGACAGTCTTATTCATATCCAGCATATCTTGCTGATTCTGGGCATAATAGCCAATCTTCACTTCGTGGCCCAATTTCACCTCGCCTTCATAATCGAGGACACCACAAATTATTTTCGACAAAGTGGATTTGCCTTCGCCATTGCGCCCGACAAAAGCTATCTTTTCCCCTCTCGGAATCAATAAGTTGACATCTTTCAGAATCTGTTTTTCACCGTATGCCTTTGAAACATGGTTCAGTTCTAAGCTGACCTTGCCCGAATGTGGCGCAGGCGGAAACTTGAAATGGATGGCCGTGCTGTCAATGTCGTCAATCTCGATTTCCTCCATTCTTTCCAACTGCTTCACACGGCTTTGCACCTGCTTCGCCTTGGTCGCCTTATAGCGGAAACGCTCAATGAAAGCCTCAATGTTTTTTATTTCGCGCTGCTGGTTTTCATACGCAGAACGCTGCATATCAACACGTTCCTCACGCAAAGCGACATAATCGGAATAAGAAGCCTTGTAATCGTAAATCTTGCCATTAGAGATTTCGACCGTGCGAACGGTGATGTTATCCAAAAAAGCGCGGTCGTGCGAAACCATCAGAATGGCGCCATAATACGATTTCAGGAAAGTTTCCAGCCATTGGATTGATTCAATGTCCAAATGGTTGGTCGGTTCGTCCAAAAGCAAGAGATTCGGCTTTTTCAGCAAGATCTTTGCCAGTTCCACACGCATCTGCCAGCCATTGCTGAACTCCTTCATCGGTCGAAACATATCATCGTGACTGAACCCCAAGCCAACCAAAATGCGTTCTGCTTCGCCTTCGATGGAGTTGCCGCCCAACATTGCGATTCTATCGTTCAAATTGGTAAGCTTATCAATAAGTTTCTGATATTGTGTGCTTTCATAATCCGTTCTTTCCGCCAACTCCTGCTGCAACCTTTCAGCATCGCGTTCCAACTGATGATATTCATCGAAAGCCGTCAAGGCCTCGTCCAAGACATTCTTTTCGCTGTTGACATTTTTTTCCTGCGGCAAATAGCCAATCGTAACGCCCTGTGGGATAATCACATCGCCCTTCGACGGCAGCTCGATGCCGCAAATCAGCTTCAGGAGCGTGGTTTTTCCTGCGCCGTTTTTGCCCACCAGACCGATACGGTCTTTTTCGCGAATCAAAAAGGAAATGTCGGTGAAAAGGTCTTCACCCGTGAAGTGCATGCTGAGGTTCTGAACAGAAATCATATTTTACCAAATTGAGCGGCAAAGATAGTGATTTTCGGCGCAAAAAAACTAATGCGCAAGCATCACGCGGTGAGTTTCAGCACCATTTTGCGAAACCACGCGAAGCAAATACAAGCCATTGGCACAATGCGACAAATCAATTTGAATTTCATCGGCATTGCAATCGGAAACGAAAACCTTTCGGCCAAAAGCATCAAACACAAAGATTTGACTCACATTTCGCCCCGAAATCATGATCTTTCCATCCGTCGGATTCGGATAAACGCTTGGCGAAAGATAATTTCCATTCACCTTCCAAGCATCATCAACGGCAACGAAATTTTCTGTCGGATTAAGCAATGATAGCGCCGGTTCTGATTCACATCCCGATTCATAATCAGCCCTCACCTGATAGTAGAAAACACTGTGAGCATCACCGACAAGCACATCCTTATATTGGTAAAAACCGACATTTTCGTCATACGGAACCGATGCAACCAATGAATAATTCTGATTGTCATACGAGCGATAGACATTGTATTTCAGCAGATTATCATTTGACGCTTTTGAGAACTGGTTAGTCACGAAAGCGCGAAGCATCCAAGTGAAATCCAGATTGTAGTACGACAATTCGTTCCATTCAATGCCATCTGTTGATACCCAGCTGCCATTCGGATTGCCCATCGAAGCACAAGCTGCAGCAGGAAATGTTATGCCATGCTGACCTATCACTATCCAAACAGACTCATTTTCAAGCAATTGCAAATTAGAAGTCAGCATTTCGGTGTGCCAGTCATTGCATCCATCCAAATTCATGCTCTGATAATGCACCAAAGTGCGCGGCGTGACTTCTTCGCCAAAATAAATCCAAATCTGATAAGCACCTGCTGCAATGTCAAATATTGAGATTTTCGTCAAAGCTGAACCTTTATACGAAGCCAAATCTTCCGCATCGAATTTGATTCCCCAATAAATTATGCCATCAGCACCTAAGGCGGTATCATACATGCCATTATCGTAATGCAGCCATTCCGCAATCGGTTCGGGACGTATGCCCCACGAAATCAATGCGCCAAAATCATTTTCATCATTGAAATAATTTTCGCCTTCCAGATTTTGCGGCGGGTTGCAGAGCAAAGGATTGTAAATGCTCACCGACTCAAAACAAGACATGGAATAGTAAGCATCAGGCAGTTGCCCATCGTAAATCAGGCGCACTTGCCACCATGTTTCACCATACGGCAATGGCACGTCATCAATGAAACTGTTTTCCGTCGTGAAACCAAGATATTGCTCATTTCGATAATAAAATGCTCCTAACAAGCTATCAGCCAACGGATTCTCCCAAAAAACCCTTACCCCTTCAGGCAAACGCTCCGCATACAAGCCATTGGTTTGTGGAAAATCGGCGCAGGAGCGGTATGTGAAATCGCATGAAGTCCAATTGCCAGCGCCAGAAAGATATACCGGCCGAACCATAGCAAGATAGGTCTGTCCTGGCACAAAATCATCAACAGTAAATTCATAATGCAGAATGGAAGCCGTATCAACAGGAACACTATCCAACATGATGTCAAAATACTGAACTGATGAAAGCAATGAATCCGGCATAAACCACATAGCCCAGCCAGTCGATGATACATGTAGGCTGTCTAAATCGTATTTCTTTTCGAGCAATTCCACCTGATATTCAAAATGTTCCGGAACACTCACCAAAGTATCAGAATTGTATTCTTCATAACCATCAAGACTGACATTGATCCAATAATCGCCACGCAAAACCTGATTGATAAGGCAATGACCTGTTTCGTCAAGTGTTGCAAAATAATTGGTTCCTAAAGTATCGGACACCAGCAAAGAAACAGCAGCTCCAACAGGAATTAAGCCAATATTTGTGGTTGCAAACACTTCAAAATCAGTCTTCAAATCCTTATCAAGTCCATTCGACCAGACAATTTCCGACTCACCACGATTGCCTTCATAAACACAACTGACACCATAGAAATATTGTCCCCAAGGCTGATTATTCCACCCGACATCCACAAAAGACGAATCGCTCAATTGTGAAGCCAAAAGCACTGGTGTTTCAGCAAAACGCCGACGGTAAAGATTGAAATACCGAAACGTGCGATTATCCGTTCCCGACTTATCCAAAGCATTGAAAAAGCGAATGTTATCAATATACATGCAATCATCACCGACATCAATCGAAGCATCCTTCACATAACTCCAACGAAAGACATGCAGTCCTTCAAGGACATCTAAATTCACTTCCTGCCAATCAGATTCACCGGAAAACTCGCCCATTTTCACGTCATCAACATAAAAACTTCCACAATCAAAAGGGCTTTCAGAAGATATTTTTTCGAAGAAACTTATCCTGCTATCAACGAGAAGATTAACCACGATTTCAATCTCCGACACACCCGAAGCGACACCTTCGCACGAAGACCTCATGCAATACGCGCCTTGATACGGATTAGTTTCCGTTATCACCCAAGGATATTCCGAAACTTCATTGTTCCAATCCAAATTCGAGAAATCGCCCGTCTCGAAATCCTCAACCAAAGCCGAATTGCTTTTCATCCACGAAACCTTCACCATTGAATTATCCAAAGGCTGTGCCATGACATATTGGACAGGATTGTATAACTCATTCAAAATGAAATCAATATGTTCCATAAGCACGGAATCAGCCAAAACAATGGAATCGGTTAAAACACAGCCGGAATAACCATTTGCGGATGCAGATGCCTGATAAACGCCAACATTCATCTCGCCGTAGAAACAGCCAAGCGAATCGGAAAGAAAGTCATAAGAAATGGTATCTCCTTGAAAATCAACACCCGAAAAGGTCACTGTAGCATTTAGAATCGGCGTTGCACCATCCTGTTCAATCACAGAACCTGTCACCATACCTTGCGCTAAAGCAACAGAACCGACAATCAGTTGAAACACAATGGCAAACAACAACGACAATCTCTTTTTCATAACCTCTTATTTTACAAACCTAACGCAAGTTTCAAAGCCATCACTTTGCAAATGCAAGACAAATATTCCATTATGCAAATCACTGATTGACAACAGAATATTCCCATACAAATCAGAAAAACACGTTTCCGAAACGACAATCTCACCCAAGACATTCGCAATCGTCAATTCACATTTTTCGTCTTTCGGCAAACCTGAAACCGTCAATTCATCAACAGCAGGATTGGGAAATACGGAAATTTCATCCAAAACATTCTGATTTCCACGATGCATGGCAACACGGCCTTCCCTATTGATAAACAAATGTAAATCAGTGATTTGCGCTTCTTCAGGAGAAATGGTAACAGCCTCACACATTCCCCTTCCGTAACGCGGCAAATCGGCTAAAACATAATACGAACCGAACAACAAATTGCGCAATGAAAACCGGCCACGCTCATCAGTAATGGCAAAACCCAAAACGCGTTCTTTCGTCGAATTGAGCAAAGTTATGCAGACATTCGACAGTCCTTCAGTGCAATACGACTCCGCATCGCCTTCGCGCAGCCACGGCTGACAATAAAAACCACCAGCCTCAAATGACATTGTCGGATAATCGAAAACGCCGCTTATCAAACCGTTACCTGAAGAAAACGCCGTCGGAATTTCAGGCAATTTAATGTCAACATCATACACGTTACCGTTCACCTTTATCAGATTCGATTCGTCCCAGAGCAAAGCACCCAGATAATACGAACCTCCGCAACTCAAATCCAAAGTGTCAGGAAAAGCAAAAACGGCGTATGTATCGGCCAACAAAGTGCCAAAACCAAACACTCCGTTTTCATCGGAAACCGTCCTATAAAATCCTGATACAAAGTCATTTTCTCCTTCAATGGCCACAGCCAGAACCTGAGCATTCGGATAAGGTGAAGCTCCGCGCCAAACCGTTCCCGACAAGGCATATTCTTCATACAACTCGTAAACGACCGTATCGGAAACATGCCCGCAAAACGACCAAGCATCCAAGGCAAGTTTCACTTTCCTTTGCTGCTTTTCCAACTCGCCTGGATAATAAACAGTTTGTAATTCAGCAGGATTGACAAAAAAGCCATCGCCACAAGTCATCCAACATATCGAATCATAGTTTTGTGCATCGGCATCATCAATATGAATTGGTCTTTGAACACCAGAATAGGAATCCGCACCTGCAAACACCGAAAGATGTTCAAACAACCGCAAGCTCATCGATGATGTCTTCACATCATTGCCCGATGTAACGCGGATGGTAAGCGTTACTTCACCTGAGTCAAAGTCTTCTGCCGAAGGATAATAGGTTGTCCTAAGTGACAATGGATCAGAGAAACTACCCGTTCCAGATGTGCGCCAGACAAAACTATTATAGGAATAAGGAATGCTGGCATCAGCAATCGTAAAACCATCAGAAGGCGCACACATCGTGGCATCTTCACCTGCGTATGGATAATATTCGGCAAAAGCGTATGCACTTCTTCCTTCCGCAAAATACGCATCGTAACCGCATGCTCTATCGCAAGCTGCAACAGCTGCATTTTCAGCCAAATATGTCGGCAAAACGTAAGAATTTCCAAAGATGGAATCCGTATGATGACTGAATCTGTAGAAATCAAAATCACCATAAAACAAGACATAATGGCTCAAATCGGCCTCTGGATTTTCATCCCAGGAAATCCTCCAATTGCCATCAACAAACTGCTTTTTCACATTTGCCGGTGGCGAAATCGGCGCAACGGTATCACTATTCAAAAGGAATCTATCGTACACGATTTCACCACGTTCAGGATTGTCGTGATGGTCGAAGATACATCTTTCAATTGCCTCAGCTGTTGCACGTTGCCAATAGTTTTCCTCCATATTGACTACATTTGCCGTTTTGTTTTCAAACAAAACCACACCTTCGTGATTGAGGAAATTATTGTGATGCCAAACATTGCCCATCGAATTGAAAGCTGCAACAGTGGATTTCATCTCGCTAAACACATTGCCGTAAAAATACGTAGTTCCGTTTGATTGCAAGTCTGTCAGGGAGTGGCCATTGTCGTAAAATGTATTGTTTTCAACAATCAACCGACAGTTATTCAACATATTAAGAGCCTCATCATTTCTCCAAAAAATATTGTTTCGAATGATAAGCGAATCCATACCAGCCCGAATACCATACGACGAATAACAGATATTTTCCGAAGGCAAGCCTGAAGAAATCACATTATTCAACACAAAGTTCTTTCCGCTTTCAGTCATCACACCGCCTTTCCTGTCGAAATAAAGTGCCGTGGATGCATTTTGGAAACAATTGGAAATGATATAGTTATCGCGGCATTTCCATCCATACGAAGTATTTGAAAAACTAAGGTTGATTTGTCCCTGGTCAAAAGCGTTGTGCGAAAAGACATTTCCGACACAGTCACGCGACTGCGATTTCAATTCAACGCCAGTAACGCATTGAGAAAACAAGCAACTGTCAACTAAAAAATGGTCGCAATCGGTCAAATCAAGACCTTTTCCTGCATAATAATTGTGGAAACCACATCTTTTGATACTGACATTTTCGCAATTGGAAGCCACGATAGCAACCTGAGAACCACGTATTTCCGCAAACGCAATCCTTGACGACGATTCGGATTTTATGTTTTTCAACTGCAAGCCGTTCCAATCGTGCGAAAGTTCGTAAGTCAGCAGATAAACCGAATCATTTGATTTGCCATCAATAATCAAATTGCCGCCATCGACACGCAAAAAGGCCGACTGACCGAAATAAATCTTCACGCCTGGTTCAATGAAAAGCGAACCACTATCGGCAACCAGCAACGATTCTTCAACCAAATACACCGAATCTTGGCCTAATTTCGGCAAGATAAGCGAAGTGGAAACAGTGCCTCCAACCGACACATAGTGCTGTGCATCAGCATAATGACCGAAGCCTAAAAGCGAAATCAACATTCCTAACAGCCCTATCAATCCGAATCGGTTCATCGCTTAGAAATAATATGTCAAACCCAATTTCAAAACCACAGATTGCATACGCAAACCAATCGGATAATCCTTTCGGCAAAGCGAACCAGCATAACCGCGATAATCCACTTCAGGGACTAACTCCAAGCGTTCGCCAACCTTCAAAGCCGCACCAATTCCGAACGAATAGTTGAACTTCACTTTTTCAGCGCAATCCTTTAAATCATTGGTATAAAACGGTTTATCAGTCGAAAACATAGATCCGCGGGCATCTATCAAAAAATCAAGCGAAAAGCCAGCCTTGACAAACAGCCTGAAATACTCCGCCGAGAAAACATCAAAAGAGCAAAATCCGCCTACTCCCAAATAATTCAAGCGGTTATCCTCTCGGCACGAAAAGTTATACGTCTCCAAAGGCACAAACACCGAATCAAGCACATAACAGAAAGACGTATCGCCAGACACCTGATTGACAACATAATAAGTATCCACAGTGTCGTTCACATAATAATTGCCTTCCGTCACAGTCCTATTCATGGCAAAGCGATAATTCAATGAACGGTACGACAAAGACAGGCCGTAACTCAAACGGTTCTGCTTATAGCCCGCCTCAGCCATAACGCCATTCATGGCAAAACACGACAAATCAGCCGATTGATTATAAAGTCCATAAAGTTCCTCAAAATCAGGATTATTCAGACTTTGTTTCAAATTTCCCCAAGCATGTTCGTAGGAAACGTTTGCAAACCAGCCGTTATTACGGAACGAAGGCCAATTGAATTCGACAGGATTACGTTTTCTGATATACGTCGTGTCGTGCTCTACAACAGTATTTTGCTTGATTACAGTATCACGTTGAATCAAGATTCTGGTCACAAAAAGCGTATCGAAAATCCGCAAAGTATCAGTACTGCGATTCAAAACCGTATCGACCTTATGGTTTTCAACCACAGCCGGCACGGCAGGATCATTCGTATGGTTTTCAGGATATACCGGAACAAAAACCGGCATTTTCTTTATCACATATTGCCTCCCGATTTTCTTATATCCATAATCAGTGTCTTTCAGCAAATCACGAAGCACCTCATCGACAGGCTTGTAGGAGCACGAATAAGCCGGAATCCGAATCTGCGAAAGTTCGGCCTTGCTAAACGCAACATTCACATCGTATTCTGCAAACAGTTTTTCAAGAGCGACATCAAGCGAACACGATTCAACGGAAAACGAAATCACGGGATCAATCACCTGTGAAAACGATTTTTGCGGAGACATCAGACAGGCAAAAAAGAAAACAAAAGCGCACAACAACGCCTTATTCTTTTTTTTACCATACTGATTATCAATATATTCAAAAAGAAACCTCATATATAAATCTCATTTTTTCGACTTCAAATTGGCCGCTAATTTACAAAAAACATAAATCAGCACACAAAAATGAATGCCAAAAAGATGGGACTTAAGGAAAAGGATTGGATTAGCGAAGTTCAAACACAGAGCCTGATTTCACCAATTCGAGATTGGCGACAGCAGCAATGGTTTCCAGAACATCATTGATTGAATCGTCCGTGAAACGCACCGTAATCTTTCTTTCAGCCTGAGCATCAGCAAGATTAATATTCACGTTATAGATGTATTCCACAGTTTCGATAATCACGCGCAAAGTTTCGTCATTGAAGACCAATTCGTGATTTTTCATCAGTTCGTCTTTCTTCACATCCATGGCAGTGACCAGAACCAATTCGTTGGATTCATTAAACATTCCTCGTTCACCCGGAAGAACTTCGATGGAAGTGATTTCATTGCCTTTTTTATCGACAGCACTCATCTTCACCTTGCCAGAATACAGGTCAAGAACCTGGTCTTCAGCATTTAAAAGGAAAGACGTACCAAGAACTTCAATCTGCATATTGTCGCAACGGATAATGAAAGGCTTGCTGGCATCCTTGGCCACATCAAACGAAGCAACGCCTTCAAAATCAATCTGTCGCAAAGACTTACCAAATGATTTCCTATAAGCCAATTCCGATTCAGAATTGAAAACTACAGAAGTGCCGTCAGGAAGAACGCAAGGCGTACTGGCATCGAAATCACTTGATGCCAAAACAGTCTTATTGCTGAAAGGTTTCGTCACAAAGAAACTGACTATCAGAGCAACCACAACAGCAGCGGCGATACCTGAGACGTATTTGTAATTCTTCTGATACCACGATAATTTTACCGTTGGTGCGGCTTCACTTGTTTTTTCAGCCTCAAATTCATTAATGCGAAGATTCACGTTTTCCAAAGCAGCCTCAACATCAATGTTTTCAGGCATGTCGAATGATGTGAGTTCCCAAACGGCCTTTAAAGATTCAAAACGCAGACGATTCTCATCGCTTTCGGCAATCCATGAGAGTAAAATCGAAGCATCTTCGGACGAACAAAGTCCATCCAAATAGCTCATTATCAACTCATCATATTGATTCACCTTACTCATTTTGTTTCTTTATCACTTATATGACTAACAACTTGGGATTTACCCTTAGTCTAAAACCAGATTTTTTAAAAAAACACATCACATATAATCTTTAAGGCCTTCCCTTAATTGTTTGATGGCGGCACTCATATGCGCCTCTACCGTTTTCTGCGACAAATTCAGCTTTTCGGCAATCTCGGCATATTTCAGTCCATCGAAACGGCTCAGCACAAACACTTCACGACGTTTTTCCGGCATTTCAGCCACAATTTTCCGGTAGGCATCTTCAAGGCTCTGACCAAGAAGTTTTTCCGAAGGATCAAAATCCTCGCCTTCTTCAGAATATATCGCAAGATTTGTTTCGGCATGAGAGCGTTCTTTATTAATATAGGTGATGGACAAATTGCGCACCGACTGCATCATATAGGAATTAATCGAAGAACTAATGGATAGCTTTTCATGATTTGTCCACAACTTGACGAAAAAATCCTGAACCACCTCGGCTGCAATATCCTCATCAGCCACAAAACGGATGCAAAAACGCAACAAAGGCGCGTAAAACCGGCGAAACAGCTTATTGAAGGCTTCCCTGTCGCCCGACCTTACGTTTTCAACAATGATTTGCAACTCGTTTTCTGTCATTACCTTATTTTATCATGGGGAAAAGTGCGGCAAAAATAATCTTTTTTACACTCAAAGATGGATTAATAATGCCAAAAACTGAAAAAAGCATTAATCATGCAAGGAATTAATACACAAATTATTCGACATAAAACGATGATTTATTGATATTTACAAACACACAACAAATCAAATGAATGAAAATTAATGATAAAAAACGAAAGAAACATTTGTTCAATTGAAAAATTGTGTATTTTTGCAGTCCGAAAAAAAAGAATAGGAATCAGTATCTAAAAGATATCGAGAAATGTACGCAATAGTAGAAATCGCAGGACAACAGTTCAAAGTGACGAAAGGACAGCAATTATTCGTCAACAGACTGCAAGGAGAAGAAGGAAGTAAAGTTTCTTTCGACAAAGTATTATTAATTGAAAACGAAGGTTCGACGAAAGTAGGAGCCCCGACGGTAGCCGGCGCCAATGTCGAAGCCACCATCATGCAGCACTGCAAGGGCAACAAAGTTATCGTTTTCAAGAAAAAAAGAAGAAAAGGCTATCAGACATCTAACGGTCACCGTCAGTATCTGAGCAAGGTCGTAATTGATAACATTACAGAGTAAAAACCCGAAAAAATCAGAAAGATATGGCACACAAAAAAGGCGTTGGTAGTTCCGAGAACGGTCGTGAGTCAGCTAGTAAGCGACTTGGCGTGAAACTTTTCGGTGGACAAGCTGCAATTGCAGGCAACATCATTGTTCGTCAGCGTGGTACAAAGCACTATCCTGGCAAGAACGTAGGCATGGGCAAGGATCACACCTTGTATGCAAAATGTGACGGTATTGTCGAATTCGTGAAGAAAAGAGACAACAAGTCATTCGTTTCAGTCCTCCCAGTAGAAGGACAAATCACTGAATAATAGTTTTTTTCATAGCATACGTTTTACCCGATAGGCTTATCTAGCCTGTCGGGTTTTTTTATCTCATTTCATGCACATTTTGTCCAAAAACATTATCTTTGCAAGCGTCAATCAATGAAAATCCACATGAGAAAAAAAACCGCATTTGCCTTAACATTCGTCATCGCTTTGGCCTCGTGCGCCTGCCAAAAACAATCGACGACATCTGAAATAAAAGAATTGAAAAAGCAACTGGAAAACGAAACAAAACAATTGCAAAAGATTGAAAAAGAGAATTGTGCAGAAATAAGAGAAAACTGTCATTTTTGCGATTCGATGTTACAGTTCGCTCCAAAAGAAAAAATTGAAGCCTATTTCGAAAAACTCAATCTCGCACAAGCCTACCTCCTGCAATTCAACGAAATGAAACCCGTAATGGAAAAAAAATTCGATTACGCCCAACAGCAGCTGGACAATCTCATGAACGACATCACGTCAAATTACATTAATGACTCACTCGCCAATATCTATCTGTCTGATGAGCAGAAAGTTGCCGACACATTGCACGAACAACTCCTATATTTTGAAGACCGTTTAGGTTTACAGAAAAAAGAATTGAATTCACTCAAGCAAACCCTGCTGCACTGATGAAAAGGCGTGTTTTCTTCATATTGGCTTTCCTGATTATCGTCATTTCGGCGAATGGCCAAGTATCATCCTCCGCCAAAGAATCGGCAAAGAAAAAGCAATCGCCGAAAAACGAGCAACGACAAATCGACGACCAAATGGCGAGCCAATGCTTCATGAATCAGGACTATGAAAAGGCGAAGGAAATCTACGCAAAGCTTTACAAGGATTACCAACAGATTAATTATTTCAACCAATACGTTGAATGTCTGATTCGACTCCGTGAATTTGATGAAGCCGAAAAGAAACTCAAATCCTTCACGAAAGACAACCCGACGCAGGTGAAAAGCAAGGTCGACTTGATTTACGTTTATCTTATGGACGACCAAAAAGACAAGGCCGAAAAGCTCTTCAATGAAATTATGAAGACCTTGCCCGAAAATGCAAACGTCATTCAGAGTTACGTCAATACGCTGCGTTCCAGAAACTTAAACGAACAGGCCTTGGCCCTTCTCGAAAAAGGCGCAAAAATCAATAATGAAGGACGGACGTTCAATCTTGACCGCGCAAACATCTATCAGGCGATGGCCAACTATCAGGAAGCCTTCAAATATTATTTCATCGAACTTGAGAACAATCCCGACCAATACAAGTCCATCAAGATGCGGCTGCAATCGATGCTATTCTACGATGTAAACAAAAGCATTACCGACGAATTGCGCATCGCATTGCTGAAAAAGACGCAAGAAAAACCTGATAACGTGCAATTTGCAGAACTTTTGGTATGGTTAGCCTTGCAAGAAGAAGACTACGACATCGCCCTTGAACAATGCAAAAGCATCGACCGACGCGGCAACGATCAGGAAGCGCAAATCATCAGTCTTTCCAACATCTGTTTGGACAACCGGCAATATGATGTCGCTCACGACGGTTTCGACTACATAAGAAAAAAAGGCAAAAGCCACCCGCTGTATGCCGATGCCTTAATAGGTCTCATCAATTCTGATTATCAGAAATTTAAAGCGGAAAACGTAACCGATATAAAAGCATACGAAACACTTGCCAAACGAATTTCGGAAGCCTACGAAGAAGTCGGGGCAAACGAATACGCCAATCTGGTTGTGACACAAAGCGACATCATGGCCTATCAGCTTGGTCAGCAAGACGAGGCCATTTCTTTGATAGAAAGCACTTTAGAACAAACCACGGGAAAGATTGAGCAGGCTCGGCTGAAACTGAAATTAGCCGACATTTACCTTCACGAAGACGAAGTCTGGGAAGCCACATTGCTTTACAGTCAGGTTGACAAAAGCATGAAAGAAGAGCCTTTGGGACACGAAGCACGTTTCAAAAACGCACAATTGCGTTATTTCATCGGCGAATTTGCCTGGGCGCAGGTGCAACTCAATGTGCTGAAAGCCGCCACTTCCAAACTCATCGCCAACGATGCCATGACCTTGACGCTCATAATCAAAGACAACCTGGAGACCGACAGCACCGGAATAGAGCTTTGCCGTTTGGCGAGAGCCGACTACCGCATTTTCCAACGTAAAGACACCGAAGCCTTGACCCTTCTCGACAACATCATCAGCAACGGCAACGAAACGAGCATTCCACATGCCCTATTCCGCAAGGCGCAAATCACTGAGAAAAACAAGGATTACGAATCGGCGAAAAACATTTATATGAGCATCGTCGAACGCTATGCCTACAGTTACATGGCCGATGCCGCGCTGATGCAAGCCGCATTAATTGAGCAAAACAACCTGAAAGACAAAGCATCGGCAGCACAACATTACGAAAAACTGATTGACGAATACCCGACAAGCATCTATACCGCTCAAGCAAAGAAAAATTATAGGAAGTTGGGAGTTAGGAATTAGGAGGATTTAGCTCCCTGAGCTTGTCGAAGGGACGATTTCGGAAGTTTCAGAAGTTTCAGAGTGGAAAGTGTTGAAGTGGAAAGTTTTTTAGTTAGGAGTGAGAAATAAGGAGTTAGGAGGAAATGAGAGAAAATAGGCAAAAGGAGAATTTTGTACACACAAACGCCCTGAAAGGGCAACTTAACAAAGCTAAAGGCAAATGAGCTTGCGAATGTCACCTTTAGCGAAAAATAAAAAATATGATAGTTAGACCCAAGAAAAGCCTAGGGCAACATTTTTTGACCGACCAAAGCATTGCGCAACGCATTGTGGAACAGTTATCTCCCGATTTGGAATCAGTGATTGAAGTCGGTGCGGGAACCGGCGTACTCACGCAATACATGGTTAACGAAATCATGGACAAGTTCTATGTGATTGAGATTGACACCGAGTCCATTGGCTATCTGAAGGAGAATTTCCCGATGTTAGGCAATCATCTCATCCATGGCGATTTCCTCCGTGCCGACCTCAACCAATATGGCAAACAGAATATGGGCATCATTGGCAATTTCCCTTACAACATCAGCAGCCAGATTTTCTTTCAGGTGCTGAAACATAAGGATTTGGTTGTTGAAGTCGTCGGAATGGTGCAGAAGGAAATGGCCGAGCGCATGGCGGCCAAGGAAGGCAGCAAGACCTACGGCATTTTGAGCGTGCTGATGCAGGCATGGTACGACATCGACTATCTGTTTACCGTTCACGAAAACGTGTTCAATCCGCCGCCAAAGGTGAAATCGGCAGTCATAAAGATGAGGCGCAACACCACCACCGACTTGGGCTGCGATGAAAAATTATTCGTGACTATTGTGAAGCAAGCCTTCAACCAGCGACGCAAGACCATGCGCAACTCGCTTCGTTCACTGCTAAGTCCTGAAATCATCGAAAACGAAGTCTTCAACAAACGCCCCGAACAGCTCTCGGTGAAAGAATTCATCGATTTGACGAATCTGATTGGGGAAAATAGTAATTTTGCACAGAAATAACACACATTCATTCTTTTGATGAGCGGAAATAGCGACATAAGAAAAGTCACGTTTGACGACACGTTTCTCACAGAAGTGAAAAACATTGTTGAGCAAGGACGTCAGCAAGCCTACTCTTCCGTAAGCCAAGTAATGATTGAAACCTATTGGAAGATAGGCGAAAGAATCGTCTTGCAAGAACAAAAGGGTAAGGAACGCGCCGATTACGGCACACAGCTCATCGCACAACTTTCCGAAGAACTGACACGAACTTTCGGCAAGGGATTTAGCGGCAGGTATTTACGGGCATTTAGGCAGTTTTACCTGGCTGTGCCTGATTTTGAGATTTGGAAATCGCGATTTCCAAATCTTACTTGGACTCATATTTTTAAGACTTTACGTGTTGAAGACATTACCGCAATTCGTTGGTACCTGCTTACTGCCTCGCAAGAAATGTGGAGCGTCCGCACACTTGACCGTAACATATCAACCCAATATTTTGAACGTCATTTCAAGCAACAACTTTACCTGCCTTCGGAAGAAGAACTTCGAAGAGAAATAGAAACCCAAAAAGAATTGTTTAACCTACAAAACGAAACGACAAAAAGAATAGAAACAAATAATTAAAATATTGTAAAACAAAGCATTCGCTATCGTTTCACGTTCACCCGAAAAGCCCAGGAAACTTATTTGGAATAGAACAAACAGAAACGATTTGAGGCAATTCTCCGTGGAATTGACCTTGCCAGTTTATGATAGAAATGCTCGCGCCTTGGCGTGAGTTTTCTTGAAACTGGCAAAGGTTCCATTCCTGGGCTGCCTTGGTGAACGTGCAAGAGGCTCACGCCTTTCTTTTGCACGTTTGCGTGACTTGATAGCCTGCAAAACTATCAATCACTATGGCAGGAAACAGCAATCTCGGCGCAGCAAAATCGGCAAAAAACGATGAGTTCTACACACAATACGCCGATATACAGAAAGAAATCAACGCATACATCGAATACGATCACGATGTATTCCGTGGCAAGACGGTGCTTTTGCCATGCGACGACCCCGAATGGAGCAATTTCACCAAGTTCTTTGCGCAAAACTTTGAAAACTTTGGCTTAAAACGGTTGATTTCAACAAGTTATGCCGTAGAAAGCAAGCAAATCAAGGAATGGCAGCCAACGCTTTTCGAAACCGAAAATCCAAATTACGACGCCGACAAAAGCCGTACAAACGGCAAAATCTTCATTTTGGACTGCGACACGAACCAAAACGGGAGAATTGACATTGACGACTTGCAATGGAATTACCTTGAAGGCGACGGCGACTTCCGCAGCGACGAAGTGAAACATCTTCGCGACGAAGCTGACATCATCATCACCAATCCGCCATTTTCGCTTTTCCGCGAGTTTCTGGCTTGGATTGTTGAGGCCGACAAGAAGTTTGTGATTATTGGCAATATGAATGCCATAACCTACAAAGAAGTTTTTCCGCTTATCAAAGAAAACAAATTGTGGATTGGGGCAACTGGTTTTGCTTCGGATATGGTTTTTGCTGTTCCCAAAGGGACAAATGTTCCTATTGCATATAAAGAGAAAGCAGAAAGATTGGGCTATGTTGGTGATTATACTCGTTTAGGTAATTCTTGTTGGTTCACCAACCTTGAACATGGCCGTCGCCACCAGCCTTTGTCTTTGATGACGATGGCCGACAACATCAAATTCAGCAAACACAAAGAGGTGAAAGGCAAGAACTATCAGAAATACGACAATTACGATGCCATTGAAGTTCCTTTCACCGATGCCATACCGAATGATTATGAAGGTGTTATGGGCGTACCAATCTCTTTCCTGGACAAATATTGTCCTGAACAGTTTGAGATTCTTTGGATAACACAAAGGAATGACGACCCTTATAAAACAAAAAAATATACGACAGAAGAATATCCAAATGCAAATGATTTAAATGCCCGAGCGGTTATCATTATAGATGGCATTCCTAAAACGATGTATGCTCGCATCTTAATTCGCAAAAAGCAAAGTTAAACCTTGATGGAACACAGCAAACATTGTCAGAAATAATGCTGAAACAAAATATTAATGCATAAATAAATGCAGATATTATGCAGAAAGCTGTATTTTTGCTGCATAAAAAAATACAAAAAA
>JAZQPN010000449.1:0-1796 GCA_045628585.1 Bacteroidales bacterium
AAGCGTCCCAAGCGATGTTCAGGCCACCGAGATCGGCGTTGTTTACGCCAAGGGTGAGCTCGATATTGATGTGGTTGCCACGCAGTTCGAATTCGTTGAACAGCTTGACCAGTTGCTGTGTGCGTTCGTTGAAACGGACAGCGTCTTCTTCGGTCCACCAGTCGTTGAGGTTGCCTTTTTCGTCGTATTTGCGGCCTTGGTCGTCGAAGCCGTGAGTCATTTCGTGACCGATGACCACGCCAATGCCACCGTAGTTGACGGCATCGTCAGCATCCTGGCTGAAGAATGGAGCTTGCAGAATGCCAGCTGGGAAAACGATTTCGTTCCTGTCAGGGCTGTAATAAGCGTTGACGGTTTGCGGAGGCATGAACCATTCTTCCTTGTCGACAGGTTTGCCGAGTTTGGCCATGTCTTTCTTGTTGTTGAAGACACAGGCATTGCAGATGTTCTGGAAGTATGATTCACTTGTTACGGTGTAATCACTGTAATCTTCCCATTTGTTTGGATAGCCGACTTTCACGTTCATGCAATCCAGCTTGTTAAGGGCAAGGGCCTTGGTCTCGTCACACATCCAATCAAGGACTTTGATGCGTTCGCCGAGGGCGGTCTTCAGGTTGGCGACAAGGTTCTCCATTCTTTCCTTGGAGGCTGCCGGGAAATATTTCTCAACATAGATTTGGCCGATGGCTTCGCCCAGGCACTCTGATGTGGCATTGAGGATGCGACGCCAGCGCGGCTGCTGCACTTCCTGACCATAGAGATAGTTGCTGTAGAAATTAAAAGTTTCATTGTCGAGGTCGGAACTGAGTGCACTTGAACTTGCGCCGCCGTGCAGGAGTTTCCATTTCAAATAATCCTTGATGACTTGAAGGTCAGTGTTGAGGATGTTGCTGTTGAGGCCGACGATGAAATCGGGCATACCGACGTTGAGGCTGTCGAAAGCTGGGGCACCAAGAGCATTGAAATAGTCATCCCAATTGAAGACTGGTGACTTTGCTTGCAACTCAACGCGCGTCATTTTATTATAGGTGCGTTCTGGGTCGCGGCGTTCGACGCGGGTCAGTGATTTTTCGGCGAGACGGGTTTCAAAAGCGAGAATGTTGTTGGCCATGTTTGCAGCTGTTTCGGCATCGGTGCCAATGAGCTTGAACATGTTGGCAACGTGTTCAACATACTTTTCACGCATTTCCTTTGAGCTTTCGTCAAAGTAGTCGTCACGGTCAGGCAGGCTGAGGCCGCCTTGGTAAACGTGCATGATAACCATGTCGGCGTTTTTGTCGTCAGATCCGACTCCAGCGTGGAAGAAACCGCCGAAACCTTGCGTGTGCATATAGCCGATGAGTTCGGCCAAGTCGGCTTTGTCGGTCAGGGCATCGACTTTTTCAAAGTATGGGAGCAGTTCGCTGTAGCCGCGTGCTTCGATGGCCACGGTGTCCATGCCTGCGTTGTAGAAGTCGCGGATTTTCTGTGCTACGCTGCCTTCAGCGGCGGTGCTGTCGTTGGAGACTTCGTTGATGATTTCCTGAATCTGCAACTCGTTGCGCTGGTCGAGTTCGGTGAATGCACCGTATGTGGTGTATTCTTCAGGAATCGGGTTGTTTTGTAACCACTTGTTGTTGGCAAAGCGGAAGAAGTCGGCTCCCGGCTTGATGCTCAAATCCATGTTGGCTGTGTCGATGGCTGGGACTTTGGTCTCTGCCGGTTCGTTGCCCTTCTGCGAGCAACCTGTTGCCACTGTACATAAAATCATCATGGCTGCTAATGTTTTCTTCATTTGATTATTATTTGATTGAATT